>JBGTHU010000657.1:0-3508 GCA_041745975.1 Mariniblastus sp. | reverse complement strand
TGGCAGTCTGTTTTGAGGCCATGATCCCGGCAAGCCGCGCGACTCCCAACACGTCACCTTTGCCTATTTGATGTGCCGTGACTTTTCGCAACGTTTCAGGGGTCAAGTGAATCGAGGCAGAGGCAATGGCAATTCGAGACGTAACCGGCTTTTCACCCACATTTACCATATGTGATTTTCCATCTTGATCAAAGTGAGTGAAATCGTGCACGTTTTATTTTCCAGGACACTTTTATGGCGTTCAACGCAATGGTCTTGTGGGTGTCGGACTCACACGAAGTCTGAGACCGGCCAGAGCCTCAACCTCCCTCCCGACCTGTTAACGATTGCGTTCCAAATCCGTTATATTAACCGTTTTAGCATTGATGGTGGTAACGCCGAGGAGTCGATCGCGACAAAATGACCGAAGGGAAGCGATAGTTTAACCGTTCACGGGGATTTGTCGCCTCACCGAATCGGCGAATTTTGTAGGGAAGTAATTGTTTCGGCAGGAGCCTCAACCTACCTTCCAACCCGTGAACGGCTACGAAAAAATCAAATCACTGGGTGTCGCTTCCGAAGGGGTCTGCCTTAAGAGTCGCGCCTCAAAGGTGCGAGCGACTTTCCATCAATCGACCAACTTCCAACCTTCCAGTTTGTCGCATGACTCGGCGGCTTCGTCGAGGGCCGCCTCAATATCGAAATTCTTGGCAAAACGAAGCCGAGCGGTCTGGGCGACGATGTCAGTTTCGATTTGATAAACTTGCGGAATGGTCTTGAGTTGGCTTCGCACGGAAGCTTCACAACCGGTTCAGTATTGCAACATTTCCGGCAGGAAAACTTTAACAGACTGACTGTTGAGCCGCAGTTGCATCAGTCGGCTCTGCTCTTGCAATTGTTGTTGCTGTTGCGCTTCTTGAAATTTCCGATCTGGAGTCCCAATTGTAAAACGAATGGAGACGGGTGCTTCCACTCCGTCGGTCATTTTGTCCATCCCAAACTCAGTTCGGTCAATAGTGAACTGAGACGTGAGTGTCAAACCTTGTTCATTGATCGTAAACGTGGCCGGAAATGAGACTCCGGAAGATGTCCCATGCAAATTGAGTTTGCCGATGATGTTACAAGTACCGTCTCCCGTGTTTTGGATTTGTTGAGTAACAAATGAGGCAGTCGGATGGTTGGTCAGATCAAAGAAATCAGCTGACAAAAGGTGCTTGGTTAAATTGTCAAACTCGGTCCATGTCGAGCCGATATCAAATTGCATTTGCATTGAAGTCAGAGTTTTCAATTCGGGGTCGATTCCGACCATGCCGCGAAATTCTTGAAAACCGCCAAGTCGTGGCTTGGGATCGTCGCCGACATGCGTGCCTACGAATTCGACAGATGAATTTTGCTGGCCAATGACCACAAAAGGCTGGGCCACTACTGGCTTCATGGCTGGCGATTCATTGCCATTTGGATGGCCATTTTTCTCCAAAGATTTTTGATCAGGTTGACCGACAATGAAATTAATCGAAACTTGTTTTTCCACGCCATCGGTCATTTTATCCATGCCGAATTCAGTTCGATCCAAGAAAAACTGGGCCGTCAATTGTAGGCCCGCGTCAGAAAATTGATAAGTTGCCGGAATCGAAATCGTTGCGGACTGCCCATGAAGATTCAATTCTCCCTGAATATTACAACTTCCATTGGGCAGGTTGACCACGCGAGTGCTGTTAAATTGAGCAACAGGAAATTTGGCTTGATCAAAGAAGTCGGCGTTCATCAAGTGAGCGGTTAACTTGTCAAATTCCGTCCAAATCGATCCGATTTCGAAAGAGATCTGCAAGGACTCGATTGTCTTGTTTTTCAAATCAACACCCACGCTGCCGCGAAATTCTTGAAATCCACCTAGGCGCGGCTTCGGATCGTCGCCGACATGGGTCCCGATGAACTCAACCTTGGAATTCTCCGGGCCCAGGATTACGAAATTTTTCACCTCGACGGGGTCGGTATCGATTTGTGCCGAAACCATTTGCGGCGGAATTGCAGCTAAACCAATCAAAACCATTAAAGTTAAACTCAAATTCAAGCGATTATACAACACTCATTCCTTTTATTTAATTGTTTATTGTTACAAGCCAATTCAATGATTTTCGACGATGGTCAGCCAGGTCAATCGGATTAAATTCAATTTACGCTCGACCGTTCGCCGAGCGATTTTGAGTTTATCCGCAATCTCGTTGAACCGATAACCCTCAAGTCTGAGGCTGGCGACTTGTCTGGTAAGGTCATTGGGAAGTGCCTCAAAAACGATGCGGCAGACGTCAGTGAACTCGGCCAATAACGCTGGATCGAGGCCTTCGGTTCCATTTTGATCGACGAGACAATCAGCGTCTTGATTACGTTTTTTATCTCGAACATCTTGATTTTCATAACGGATATGTTTTTTTGCTTCGCGAGCGGCAATCAGCGTCAAAATTTTCCACAGGTCTTGTCGATTTTGAATTTCGGGGTAATTTCCCTCCCGGAATCCGATTAACATCGATTGCAGGGTTGAGTGGGCGATGTCTTCTTCGTCACGCATTTGGCGGACAAAGTCGGGCAATTGGGTTTTGGCGTAGTCAGTGAGTGACCTGTAATACCTTTCCCAGATTTTTTGCAACGCGTTGGAGTCGCCATTGCGGGTCAAGTCAATCCATCGAGAAACGGAGCTGGGGTCACTGTCGGCACCTTCATTCAAACCACTCATATAAGTCGCACCCCAGCCTTTCATAAAATCGCGGATTTTGAAGCAATCGCGGAAAAATGAATTTTAGTTACCCCCCAAATCTCGCGACCGACCGGTTGCGGCCTCAACGGCCTTCAGTACGGCATGAGAGAAGTGATGTTCATCTAACGCAGCCAGCCCCGCGATCGTGGTACCGCCGGGACTGGTCACTTGCTCGCGCAAAATGGCCGGATGAATTTTTGAAACCTCTAACAGTTTAGCCGCTCCGATCACGGTCTGTAAAGCCATTTGGCGAGCAATCGGCACGGGGATTCCTTCAGCCACCCCCCCCTGGGTAAGGGCTTCAATGAAGGTGTAAACGTAAGCGGGCCCAGATCCCGACAGCCCGGTCACGGCATCAATCAGTCTCTCTTCGAAGGATATCACCAGTCCCATTGGCTGTAGCAAGGCCTTGACCTGATCCAATTCCATCGATGTGATCGAAATCGCCTGGGCCATCCCCAAAACACCCATGCCGATCAAGCAGGGTGTATTGGGCATCACTCGAATGATTCGTTCTGATTGGGTTTGTTCGCGGATTTTGGCGATCGATACTCCCGCCATCACGGATACAAGCAGAGGCGATTCCGCTCGGCCGAGGCGGAAATCGATATCTTCCATTGCGGCGGCAAAGACTTGGGGCTTAACCGCCAGGAAGACAATATCAGCGGCTTGGACCACTTGTTGATTGCTATCGGCAATTTGGAGCCTTGAATCGGTCACCCAGACATCCGACTTGGGTAACGCCTCCGAGGCATCCCGTTGGGAAATTTGGCGCTC
>JBGTHU010000656.1:0-1618 GCA_041745975.1 Mariniblastus sp. | reverse complement strand
GCACGCCGGCAAACAAATCAGGACGGCTGAAGGCCAAACGGAACGCCATAGTGCCTCCACTGCCCGCTCCCGCCAAGAATACTTTTCGCGGGTTGATGTGACAACGCTGATGAGTCTTGTCAATGGCCGCCGTGACCGAATTGTAGGCCAGGTCGATGGTGTCCCACTCTTGATCCCAGCAAAACCCAGATTGGGAATCTCCGATGCTGCTGCAAACACCTACCCCTACGTAATTTCGCAGGCTCAATTCCAACATCACTTGCTGGATCTGATTGGCACTGTGCCCATCGGAATGTAACCAAACGACCAATGGATAGGCATAATTGGGTTCGTAATGCAGGGGAAGGAAAAAAGAAAACTCATTGTGTTTGGATTCACGAACGTTGTTTCGTTGAATCACGTTTGTCTCGGTATTCAGCGTCTTTTCCGTTTCCAGATCTGACGCGTCAGCCAAAACACTCATTTTTATTCGATTCATTGTCAACCTATTGCTTGGGACAATTGAAATGTCATGGTAAGTTCCTCTGGTTTTAAATTCGCAAGCCGTTTGAGTCAACTGCAGGTTACCGTTTGTGGCAAATTTAGTCAGATTTATCTCAATCGCTAGCAGAAACAAATTCAAAAAAACTCAAAAAAAACAGTCAACCCCGTATTGACGTATTGACGTGCAACACGGGATCGGCTTTATGGAGAGTTCATTGCAAGATAAAAAATTACAACAATTCTTTGATATCGTCACGTTCTTCCAGCAATTCTTGCATCGTGGCATCCATACGACTGCGGCTGAAATCATCGACTTCTAATCCCTGCACAATTTGGTAATCGCCGTTTTGACATGTCACGGGGAAGGAGTAAATTATCCCAGGCTCAATACCGTAGCTGCCATCGCTGGGGATCGCCATGCTGACCCAGTCGCCGGAGGAGGTGCCGTGAACCCAGTCCCGCATATGATCGATGGCTGCACTGGCGGCTGAGGCGGCACTGGAACTTCCTCGGGCTTCAATAATCGCCGCCCCTCGTTTTTGCACCGTGGGAATAAAGGTCTCACGATACCAGTCGGTATCGACCATCCCGGATGCGGGTTGGCCATCCACAGTACAGTGGCTCAAGTCGGGATATTGGGTCGAGGAGTGATTACCCCAAATGGTCATTTGTTTGATGGTGGTTGAATCCATTCCCGTTTTTGCCGCCAATTGCGAAATCGCCCGATTGTGATCGAGCCGCGTCATGGCGGTGATGTTTCCAGGCTTGACGTTGGGAGCGTTAGCCATGGTGATCAGGGCGTTGGTGTTGGCTGGGTTGCCGACGACCAGTACCCGGATATCTGACTTGGCATTCTCGTTGATCGCTTTCCCCTGAACTGAGAAAATTTTCGAATTGGCGGTCAGCAGATCTTTGCGTTCCATTCCTTTACCGCGAGGCATCGCCCCCACCAACAAGGCGTACTGGGCATCGGCGAAAGCGACGGCTGGATCATCCGTGGCAACGACCCCCTTCAATGTGGGAAAAGCACAGTCATCCAATTCCATCACAACCCCTTGCAGCGCACCCAATGCCGGTGGGATTTCCAACAACTGCAAAATGACGGGTTGATCTGGCCCCAACATTTCTCCGGCAG
>JBGTHU010000655.1:0-8254 GCA_041745975.1 Mariniblastus sp. | reverse complement strand
TCTACAAAATGTTCCTCGCTTATTTAAAAGACAACGACTTCCCTGGGGCTGACATGGCCCGCAAGTTCTTGCAGATGGGTTGGACACGAGCGAGACGCTACGCTAACCACAAGGGCGGTCGGAAGTACGACAAGAGGACCGGCGATGAATTGCCGAGGACGGAAGATAAGGAGAAGGCGGCAGCGGCGGCGGTGTTCTATGAGCGGTACGTCACCGCCCGACAGCACACTGAATACGTTCGGTTGAAGAAACAGCACCAGGAGAAATACGAAAGCCAATGACTCGGCTCGAATGGTACAACTCACTTACCAAACCAAGCTGGACGCCCGCCCCGGCGACCATCGGGAAGCTTTGGCAGATTCCTTACCCAATCATTCTCGTCAGCATTGGGTTCGTGTACGTGCAGATGTTTGGAGGCAAGGTCAGTTGGACGCTAGCCAGGCAGGTGGGAAAATCTGCTTACCGTTAACGACCGTAAGAGTGAAACGTCAATTTGACTGACTTCAAACGCAGGTTCTAGTCCCCGCAACGCACAATTACCCCATGACGGTTCGTCCTGGGGTAAGAGCGGAGAAGGCCCCTACACGGAAAAGTTCTATCACCTTCCTGTCATCCCGATCAATGACCCGGGGCATTGTGGTTGCAGTCTTGAGTTGCATAATATGTTTGCAGGCAATTGCGTACGGGTTTGATTGCATGTCGGATGACTAATGGAGGGCAAAACGACATATCGTGAGACAGCAGGCAGTTAATCCCGAGTGCATTCCATTGAGGATAAGGAAGCGAACGCAATTATGAATCGCACACTGACAAACTTGATCGTCGACCTTTCGGCTGTCCTTTTGCTGATTGGCATGTTGGCCACGGGGTGGATTCTGAGATTTCCACTACCACCAGGAACTAACAAGACCTTAGCTCTGTGGGGTTTAACGAGGCACCAATGGGGCGGTTTTCATACCTGGATCAGCATAGGGTTACTGGCCGTTCTTTCCGTCCATGTCGTGTTGCATTGGCAATGGTTAAGCAGTGTGATAGCCAAGCGTCTGAAGATGAAGGGGGATACACCCGACCTCCGACGGCGTTGGGGAGCGATAAGTCTAGCGTTTTTCGTGATGTTTTTAGTTGCCTTCGGTTGGGCAACGTATCGAGGAGTCGTTCCTACCGCCTCAACTTCCGAGACTGAATTGACGGAAGGCGTGCATGTTAATCGCCACGATTTGGCGACGGATACTCTTTCCTCAGACTTCGAAGTCCCATCCGAGCGGCAAGGTCGCGTGAGCTTCCGTAAGGAAGTACTCCCCATACTGGATCGCTCGTGTGCTCCTTGTCACAGCCAGCAACAAGCCAATTCCGGTTTTCGCATCGATGAAGAGGCAAGTTATTTTGGCCCCAACGCGGAATCAGCGATCATCGTCCCTGGAAAAGCCGAGGAAAGTCCGCTAATCACCATCGTCTCCGGACATAAAAAAGGCATGCCTTTGGCATCGAAGCACCGACTTCCGGACTCGGAGGTGACGGTATTAAGAAAATGGATCAACGAGGGTGCCCAATTTGCGGATGCTCGTGATTGAAGGGTCGCGGTGCAACAGGAGTCTCGCTCATGAAACTGCTCATCATAGGTGGCGTGGCGGGTGGTGGAACCCTGCCCGTAGAAGACCATACGTGCGTAAGGAGGGCGTGTCATTTGGCCCGTAGACTTGTGCAAAAGAACGGTTCGTCGTGAGCAGGTTGTCAACATGCGTTTCAGCCATTCATTGAGCAGGTCTCTGCCTGCTAATGGAGTCCACTAGAATGCGTCGGCCGACGAATCCAACCGAGGTTGGAAAAAGACAGTATTACGCGTTCGTTGCGTCGGTTCGACGCTTTACACATCGGTACCGCTGTCGTCTTCGCGGCAACGAGGAGTGTGCAAAAGAAGTATATGGGGTGCAGCTTTGTGACAGTGTCGACAACTGTGGACAGCTGTTTGGTTACAATGGGGTCGTCTGGTTGACATTTCCCTTGTTAACGGTCGTCAGTGCAATGAGCGTCCTATTCCGAATCTTGTGTGTTCTATTTGTTGTGAGTAGCAGCAGCGCAATCCGTTCTGCTGATTTAACCGGTATGGTTCTGGATGAATCAGGAGTTGCAATTGAGGGTGCAAGAGTAGATATTTCGACGGCGGCTCCAATTGACGGCCCCAGCCTGTTCTGTCCATCTTGCTACCTCGACTGCGCGAAATGGGCAAGGACCGATGCGACTGGCCGCTTTTCGTTATCGTCGCTCGACGAAAGCTTGAAGTTCCGGCTGGTGATCACGGCAACGGGCAAGAGAACACATCGAACTGAACTCATTGAGCCAGGACAATCTTCGATCGAATTTCGAATGCAACAGATACCGGACGACCTCCCAGCCTCACGATTGCTACATGGACGCATAATTAGCGATGAGGGTGTTCCGATATCCGGAGCCTTGATTGAGCCAGTTGGAGCAAAAGCGTTGGAACACCGGTGGGAAGGTCGTGTCGATGCACTAAGTGCCGTAGCAGATGACCATGGTGAGTTTGTGATGGTTTTGGGTGATGGCCTTCTCGGTGTGGACATCCAAGTGACTGCGTACGGTTACCCAGGAACGAAGAAGCTCCTGCTTTCACCGGGCGATGAGATTCACGAAATCGAGCTTAATGCCGGATGCAAAGTAAGTGGCCGCGTAGAGCTACTCCACAAATTCATCGGCCCACCAACCCTCGCCGCCGTCCAGCTTGACAGAAGTAATGGAGATCGGCCCTTCATGAAAGCCGTTCTTGCGCTCGTTTCGGATGACGGATATTTTGAGTTCCCACAATTGCCACCGAATGAGTACTACGCCATCTTCTCGCCGGTGAATCTGGAGGATAGAAATCGGCCAATCGTTGCAACTTCGCTTTTCCTGTGCGGAGACGACGGTGAATCGTTAGACTTGGGTGTGATAAAAACGGCCAATAGTTGCACATTCCAGGGCAAGCTTGTTACACAGGATTCTGTACTGCCGGATGACCTTTTTGTTTCGCTGAGACGGCAACCCGCATGGGACCTTGTGAAGGTCCCGGTAAGCACTGACGGAAGTTTTGTGCTTAAGAACCTACCACCCGAGTCTTATGAAGTCGTCATCAACACAGACTCGCTGGATATAGATTTCAGCAAGTTCCGCTATCAGCCCATGGGTCGCAATTCCTTTGGAATCAGCTCATTCGGTAACTCAATCGTTGAGATTCCGCTTCGGAAGTCTGCCTCGAAAACTTCTAGTGCCAGACGGAAAATAATTGGCCGTGTCGTGACCAGAGCGGGAACTCCTGTCGGAGGCTTAGCGGTTGTTCCGACCGCATTCGGACTCAACCAGAAGCTTGGTAAATCGATAAAAACCACGCACGACGGCAGCTTTTCATTTTCTTCTCTTCCAGGCAATTCCTTTGAGTTATTCTTCTACAAGAGTGAGCGCTATTACTACCCACGGACGGAGGGACAAAAGGGTGGGAATACAATACTGTTCCCTGGCAAATTGACGGTTTATCCGGAGCAGTCGGAACTGGAGATTATTTACGACAGCAGCCTGGCAACCGGGTTTCCGCTAATCAGTGCATCGTCCAATAAATAATTCTTGGATTGATTCTACTGCGAAGGTGCGTCCAGTGAGTTGCACCGACCGTAGTTGCGACCTTTACGAAAATGCTTGGTCCGACATACCGCCCCGACTTCGCGAGTCGCTCGATTTCAAGCGGTGAATAATACATTGGCGGTCACGAATCAATTTGATTTCGATTCAGCTGCCGAAAACGTGCAACTCGTGGGATGATACTGTGACGCAGGAGGGCCTGTCCGATGCAGTCCGGAGTGCCGACTTGAAGATCGGCTGAAGTGAAAAGGCAACATGCTAAAGTCAGGCAGTAAGTTCAAATCCCTTTGCCCGACGGTGGGGGAAGTTCAAGGTCCAATACTTGGCCCTGCACAAATCAACGCCTTTGACAGTGAACCCCGAACTCAGGTACAATAGAAAAGAGGTGAATTCATGCAGATTAAAGTACCCGAAGATACGCAACAGCTCTCCTTAGCAGCAGGATTTGCGAACGTTGATCAGTTCGTGAATAGTTTGCTTCGCAAGGAGCGAGAACGCTTGGCCATCCAAGCCGGCATTGACGCGATGGATGCCGGACAGGTTGCAGACTTCGCCGACTTCGACCGTGAATTCCGAGAGAAGAACGGATTGAAGTCTCGATAGATGGCAAAAGTAGTAATTGCCGAGCCTGCCAAAGCGGATATCCAAGAAGCATTTGATTGGTGGTCAGAAAACCGGTCCGCAATTCAGGCGGCTGAGTGGTACGAGCGGATCTTCGAAGCAATCACCACACTTGAAAGCATGCCCGAGCGTTGCCCACGTGTGTCGGAATCCGGGTTGTCGCGTGTCGGAGTACGTCAACTTTTATTCGGCATCGGTTCCCGCCCAACGCACCGAGTTGTTTTTCATTTCGACGTCGATGCGGATACTGTGACGATTCTTCGAGTCCGTCACCATGGTCAGGATGAAATTTAGGCTCCGCTCAACCTCGGCCGCCGTCAAGGGACAGCACCGCCCATTGCGCCAAACTGCAGAGGTGCTCTTCACCACCTGGACAGACTGCATTATCGCTGCGTGCATCGGAATGGGACACCGAGGCAGTTAGCTGAAGCGAAGCAGGATGCCGACCGCCGCCTCTCATGATCATCCCAATGTCCCATTATCCTCCCTAGAGTTCAGGAGGTCCAATGGACGAATTGCGGCCTTTACGGCAGGCATGATCGCCTAAACTTGGAGAGGTTATTCCGCCGCGGTAAGTGTGAATTAGCGATGATGAACATGGTCCTCGCGAGTTCAGTTGAGCCACTATTTCGATGACTACCGCAATCTGGTCAACTGCCTTAGGAGGGCGTGACCTTGCAAACTTTTTAATGGGTAAACGGAGATCGATGAACGCATCCACTGAGAATGAGTCAAGCATTGTCAAGATTTTGCTTATTGCTCTGGCGCTCAACTTTTTAGCTGCGTTGTCGCATGGACAGGAATCTGCCGCACAGTGGCTGGAAGATGCAAAAGCAGCGTTTGATACTCGTGATGCTGGGTTGTTTGAGTCCAGCAGCAAAGAAGAGGATCGGTATCGCTTCCGAACGGCAATGCTTCGCAACATCGAAAAAACTGGACCTTATTTTCACGATGGTTCCGTCACGACACTCAGTGAAGCAGTCGAGTGTCCAAACGGGTCAAAACCTGTCACTTTCTGACAATTTGGCAGCTTCGAGCATCAAAAGAGAAAACCCTACAAACCTCAATGATTTACAGGGTTTTTCGAAGTGCCCAGGACTGGATTTGAACCAGCAAGGGGTTGCCCCCACAACGACCTCAACGTTGCAGCAATCAAAATTGTACCCAGGAAAAACAAGGATTGTCGAGCCCAACTGCGATCCGTTGCACCAATGGTTGCACCAACTTGGACAAGTATTGAACGCCGATGGCGGTCTGGATCGGTTGGCTGAGGTTTTCAGAAAGGGCCCGAACCAGCAGCAACGCGAAAAACTGCTCAGGTTAACCGCTCTCGCTCGATTGCTTTTGGGCCAAGCGACTGAAGAACTTGAAATGATGGCATCGGAACACGCAGAGAAATGACACTTGTTGAAGAAGGAAATTGATCCTGTGCCAACGATTTAACGAGCAAGACTCCCCCCAACCGGGAATTGACGGTAAAGAGGTTGGAGAACGGTGTATTCTGTCGGATCTATACCAAAAAAGGAGAATTAAATCATGGACCAAACACCGTCACCTGCGGCTTCTAACGGTCGCGGGTCAAATGGCCGATTTGCGGCCGGCAATCGCCTGGGACAGGGCAATCCAAATGCCCGACGCGCTCAGAAGCTTAGAACGGAACTCATGAAGTCCGTAGAGTCTCATGACCTTAAACGCATTGTGAGATCGTTGGTCAATTCGGCCGCCGCTGGAGACGTTGGTGCTGCCAAACTCATTCTCGATCGAGTTTTGGGGCCTCCAGTAGCTGTCGACTTCGAGCAGCGGTTGTGCGAACTAGAGTCGGCAGCCAAGGAGATTGGACGATGAGTTTAGACGCAAGGCTAAAGCGATTGGAAAAAGGGCCATACCGGGGTGCCGACGAAGACTCGTGTCCTGGATGCTGGCATAGGAAGGATGGAACGCTGGGCATCAACGAAGGCGAGCCATTACCGGAAGTTTGTGGCGTTTGTGGAAAAATACCAGAGTCGGTGATCTACCTCTACACGTCAACCGGCGACGGTAAACCCGAGATCCCTGAGGTGCTGAAAAAGGCAAGGGTCCTCTTCTTCGCGCCAGACAATGGCAGAGGTAGGCCGGATTTCAACAACGACAATGGATGACGACGGTGATGATGAATGAAACCGAGGCGAAGTGGACTCGTGCTCACGTGGAGTTTTGGGTTAGCTACCATATGCATAATCCATAAACGGTTTCCCATCTCAATAGGGGCGATGCGCTGAGCATCACATTACTGAGCCACTCAGTTCCTAGTGGCACTGATGGCGACTTTTTCGCATTCGAAAGTGAAACTTCCAGCACTGAGCCGATGGAATAATTTCGAGCGTCCTTAAAACGCACGACTGGGATGCACAGAATCGCCTCTAATGTAGTTTGGCAACAAGTCGGCATCAAAGGAGGTAGAACTGGCCGCTGCGATTCTGGCGCAAATATACGGCTGGATTTGAGTGCCCGGGCTTACTCACCCAACGGCCCCCGGGAAAGATTTTACGCATGCAGCCAGCATCAACAAAATCGTTTAAGGAAGTCCATCGCTGAACAGCTTGGCAACTTGTGATTAAGGACGGTTCATCCTGCGCGTAAACACCGAGACAACTGACGCTGAAGGCTGGTTCACTGCCCAGAAGAACATAACTCTTGCCAAGCGTCCTCCCATCCCACCAATAGCGCTTACTAATTGCAATCGGATCGGACGACACGTTCTCAGCTAGGCCGACGGACCGACCCACTGGCTGGATGAGCGCTAGGCGGACGTAGCCTATCACGCAAGAAAAAGCTCCCCGATGAAGTTCCCGTCGGTTACAATGCATTCTAGGAAAATCGAAAACTTCTCAGTGATCTGCAATATTGACGACAACAGGCGATACGCTGACCAATCCAAAATTCAAGTTTTGCCGTTGTCCATACAAGTTGTTATGAGATGAGTAGCTCCAAATCACATGTGGTCGCTGGCCTGAACGATTACCACTTCGTCGCTTCGCTACACATCCAGCATGCATCGATCAGCCCTGAGCAGGTAACCTTCGCATTGGCAATTGATCCCGGAAGCGTCAAACGCCGGGGTGAGCAGCGGAAAACACCGGATGGCAAACCGCTGTCCGGCATGTATGCGGAAAACCATTGGGGTGCCGACATCTCAATCATTCATGGCCACGACGTTTCCGAGTTCCTTAAAGACTTTGTTGATCGGCAAAAAAGCAGTACGATCGACCTCATGCGTCAAATCGACGATACTGGAGGATCGGTGTCCATATTCATCGGACTGTTCGCCAAGCGATGCTGCGACTTCGAGATTCCAGCTGCTACGTTGCGCAAGCTCGGCAATGCTGGTATCACAGTCCGCCTCAACTACTGCGGTTACGACGACATGCACGATCAGATCACAGAAGTACCAAGCGATGAACGCGAGGCTGCGGCAGCATCCGAATTGAACTCAGGGTCACACGCGCCGCCCTCGGGATCGCAGCTGCAACAAGGATAAGCAATGCGAAATGACCGTCTAACTACAACTTGCGGATAGTGGAACCCCTGCAATGGATAAAAGTGATGTGCCCAGATTGCCGATTTCGAGTTCCAGGCTCCGCAAGGGTCCGTTAGAGCGGACGATATGCCTTGTCTCATGTGTCGGAAAGAAGAAGTCGCGGCCCGCCGCGGCGAGGGACCTGTACCAATCCGTTTGGTTTACGAAGGCGAGAGCGTGGGTAGAAACTTCCGGCAGTCAGTGGTTCATCCTGTCCGCAGAGTACGGCCTAGTGCATCCTCTCACGGTGATTGAACCGTATGATAGGACGCTGAACGCTTTGGGAGTTTCGGCACGTCGCAAATGGGCCGCGTTCGTCGCCGGACAATTGAAGACAGAAATTCGTAGGGCGGATCGCATCGTGATTCTGGCTGGGGCTCGCTACCGCGAGTTCTTGATGCCAAATCTGCGAAGTATGGCGGATACGGTTGAAGTTCCCATGGAGGG
>JBGTHU010000654.1:0-21537 GCA_041745975.1 Mariniblastus sp. | reverse complement strand
AATCGACCAGGCTGTCGGAAAAATCGTTAATATGCTGGATTTGCAACAAGAATTAGAAAATACAATGATCATCTATATTGGTGACAACGGCTATTTCCATGCTGATCGTGGTCTGGCCGATAAGTGGTATCCCTATGAAGAGTCGATTCGTGTCCCCCTGATCATTTTTGACCCCAGACTGGAACGTGAGCGTCGCGGTCTTCAAGTCGACCAGACCGTACTAAATATCGATTTGGCGCCAACGATCATCAGCGCTGCCGGAGTTCCTGTCCCCGAAACGATCCAAGGACGCAACTTGTCACCCCTGTACTTGGCAATTCAAAATCGTGAAATTCCGGATTCCCAGGTGCCCCCCTCCGTCGATTGGCCCGAAGAATTTTTCTATGAGCATCCGACCATTACCAATCGCGATCGAATCCCTGCCTCACAAGCGGTCGTCAACCGACAAATGAAATATGTTTATTGGTCAGAATGGGAGCATGAGCAATTGTTCGATTTGGTGGCTGATCCCGACGAAAAAATAGACGTATCTCGGGCGACCGAATACAGTGATCAATTGCAATACCTTAGACAGAGAATGCAACTATGGAAGGAAAAAGTCAAGTAAGATGAGAACCGTTCAGGGATTCTGGCGAATGGGCGAATTTTTAAGCGCTTACGAATGAATGTATCCAAATCATCGACACACTTACATATACGCTTTTTAGGCAGGGGCATTTTGTGTCTGCTGTGCCTGCTGAAGTGTTCCCTACAAGCAGATCGTTGCTGGGGTCAAACTTCTACCGAATCCGTATCATGGAAATCCGGGGCCGATCTTCAGCGTGAATTAGAACACCCCATTACAGTGACATGGGGAGGGGCAACGCTGCGCAGCGAACTCACTCAGTTTGCCAATAGCCGAGGAATTGGCGTTTTCATCGATCGCAGGATCGATCCGGAGACTTCGATTGACCTTCAGATTCGCGATCGAACGTTTGAACAGATCTTGTGGAGCGTAGCGGATCAGAATGATTGGAGCGTTTGCCGTATCGATAACCTGTTTTATCTGGGGCCGGCAGGTGTGGCGCCCCGCTTCCTTGCACTTTGGCAGCAACAAAAAGATCAGGCACGTCGTACTCGATCTTCCTTTCACCGATTTGGCACAAAAACCGAAAATGTGAACTGGCCTTTTTTGTCCAACCCATCGGCAACTCTGACGGACCTGGCCCGGCGACATCGGTTTGAAATTATCCCACCTCCGAAACCGACCGAGAGAGCCGATGAACTTGAATCGCCTCTTCCCCATGACCTGTGGCCCGCAATTGAATTGCCCCCATTAACCATCGATGAACAGGTTGGCTTGCTGTTGGTGGGGTTTGAATTATGGTACGAAGTCCGAGCGACCAAGAACACCATCGAATTAATTCCGTTTCCCATTCAGGATACAGCACAAATCACGCTCGGCCCGTATTCCCAAGCAGAACAACTCAGTCTGAGGGACCTGAGAACGGAATTCCCTGACTGCAGCATTCGCAGGGAACGCAATCAGTTTATCATCCGTGGCCCCGTCCAGCGTTTGGGCCAAATCAATCGTCAACTGGTGGAGTCCGTTGTAACGCCCCCCAGCAATCAACCAGCGAAAGCCGGAACGGCTGTTTTTACCTTGACAACCCGCGCCACGCGGAAAGACTTATTGTTGGCCATTGCCAATGACTTACAATTGCAATTGCGCTTTGCTGAAGGTGACTGGGCTGAACTCGAACAGATCATTGAGTTGGCGGTTGAAAAGGTCACTCTGGAAGAATTACTTTCGGATGTGTTCAAAGGAACTTCATTAAACTATCAGATCAGGGATGGCAAGCTAGAAATCACTCGCTGATGAGCGTTCAAATAATTCGTCCGGAGGCGTCAGGTTGGTTTCTGCTCGCTTCAATCGATTAGTGATGTCCCGACTCTTTCCCCGCGCCGAATCGATCGTACGAACCAATTTGCTAACGTCGACCGTCATGTCCGTTTGCTTGGCAGGCGGCAGTGAAAATTGACTGGTTTGCATGGGAGACGTAGCAGGGGCTTGTCTCAGTTGGCTTTGGTTTTGAGATTCGGTGGAATTGGTTAAAGCGAAATGAGCAACATCCAATTGAGTTTGAATCTCTTCCAAAGTCATTTGAGCAAACTGAATATCTTGCTTGGCTTGGTTGTATTTTGTCCAGTCGAATTCAATACCAGCAACTGAGCGAATATCGGAATTGTAAAGAAAGCTCTTAAACGTTTCTGGCATCAGAAAAAAAATGCCAATCGCGATAATAATTAGCAATTCGCGAATCGCGGTGGCCAAATCGCGCAAACCAGCCCATTTGGAAATCGATTGATTGCTCATTGTGAGTCTATCCATTAAAAATCAACAATTTTTGTCCGCCAATCGCCACGATGCTCAACCAAGCAGGCAATCGATTCGGATTTTAGTACTACTTCAGTGGAAAGGCGTCAACTGAATTGGCGTGAATTGATTCGCCCTCGGTGAAATGTTGACGAATTTATAGCGAAAATAAGAAAGTCAGGAAATAGCGATCCGCTGATGATCAACTCAAGTTTGGCTGGATGTCGATCAGCGGCAACTCCCGATTAACAGCATCCAGCCCTCGAACAAATCTTTTTGTGATGGATCTTTTCGTCGGGATTTGAATCAACAACAGGAGCAATCCGAAGGCCACCATGGCAATCGCCAGCAGCCCTTTATCCAAATAGAACGTAACTAAATTCAGGAAAACGCCGCCCATCAAGATCAAGCATTGCAGGTACTTGCTCAGCTTTAGACTATTGGCAATAGATTCCAAAATTGCCGTGGTGGGAATGTCGCGGCTACGATATTGGGTGACCAATTGGGCTGCGATTTGAGCGGAGTCCGGTGTGGCCCACTTGGCAAATAAATAAGACAAACCGTAAAACGCAAACCCTGTTGCGACGCCCAACCAAGTTAAGGATGTGGTCTTCATTTGAGGTTCTGGCCAATTCAATGTCCACTCGATTGCCAGGGCAAACCCCAGTGCAGCCAACAACAAACCAAACACAAACCAACGCACTCGCAGCACACGAATCACAATTCGTTGCTGGTATTGATCATTGGCTTTATCTTCGTACTCGGTTGTCGACATTGGAAATAATGAGGGGCTTAGGCAAGTTCAATCAACTATTATTTACTCAGTTCATTAATCAATTCGGCAGCTGCCTGAGGATCATTCTGTTCAACCAAACGATCGATCCGATCCTGTTTCACTCCCAATTTGGCCAAATGGCCTGCCAAGCTTTCCCAGTACTTCAGCCTTTTTTTTCCGTCGGAAAGGTAGAGCTCCGTGATAATCTCTTGGGCTCGCTGCAACGAAATATTCTCGCGATTTTCGTAATAATTCTTGATGATTTTTTGTTGATGTTTACTGTGATCCGCCATCCTTAGTCTCCAAAGCTCAGAGGTTTCCAGGTTCAAATAAAACGTGTTTAACCGAATGGCCAAAACACCCAGCTTACTAATCAATTAACAATAGCAATTTAATCGATCGTGCAAGATACCACAATTCAAATTTTCTGATAACGCCAAAGATAGTGAAATTGAGACTGAAAGCGTGGCAGCGTCGCCTTTCAGTCTCCTTCGATTTCAATGGACTGCAATTTTAAGGTAATGATCTACTGTTATGTAATTGGCTCGGTTCAAGATTTAGTCGACAAAATATGCTAACATCAAATCGAAACCAGATTCGTCTGTTCATAAACGAACTACGGTCCCTAAAGCTGAGCCGTCAAAATGTTGGGGGTGACACTGATGTTTGCATATGTGATTTTGCTCTTAAACTCTCGTGCATCAATAAGCTGACATTCGTCTTCTTGGGTAAAAGGTGTTTTTCCTTAGAGATACGCGGCCTGTTAAATCTGGATTTGCGATCCGTTAAATTTCCAAAGGGCCCCGAGCCAGTGCTAAAGCTTGATGAGTTAGAAAGAATACCTATTTACGAATCGAAGGACTATTTTTCCCCTGATTCTACTAACACCATTATTGTTGGCGACCAAGTAGTTTCCATAGGCGTCGGATGAACAGCGTCCATGCTAAGCACAAGCCGATTAGCCAACCGACGAGTATAATTCCGTTTGCTGCAAACCAAACCGCAATTTCCTCAAAAGTTGTCCGAGCTCGCAATAGCGATGCTTGCCATTCCCCGGTGATCCGTTGGGAAAACGGTTTCGTTTGCTCGGGTGTAAATGTCGTGGGTTCACTGGCGTAAACAGAGATCGTTGAGAGAGCAACCTGGTTTTCCAGAAATCGGATTTGTCCTTCTTTTTGTTCAATTTCCATTCGCACCCGAGCCAACTCGCGTTCGACTGTCAAGATATCTTCGAGTTGACCTCCTTGTCTTTCGAGCAGCTTTATGATTTGTTCTTCAAGTTGTTTCCCGCTTTTTATTCGCGCCTGCAGGTCGATAAATTTGTCCGTGACATCATTCGCTTTCTCTTTCACAGATTCTGGAACGCCCAAGCCAATGACCGCTCGCATGAATGTCGCATATTTGGTGCTGGGGACTCGGATCACCCAACTTCCCGATCGGCGTTTCCCTTGCATTTTGGCGATATCGGCCTCACCAATGAATCCTTCCGCTTCGATGGCAATTTGAGCCAGTCGTTCAGGAAATGTATCGAAATCATCGGCCACCAACCGAACGGATGCCGTATAAATTATTTCCCTCCCTGCAACCTTGGCCGTTTTGGCAGAGCTGTCGTCATCCGATTCGATCGAAAAGACTCCATTGGGTGATTTATCAATGGATCCGCCTGAACCTGATTTGTCAGACGAGTGTTCAAGGTCAGCCGCGCATCCACAAACCAATGCTAACAACAAAACACATCCGAAAATCGAAGTTTGCTTTATGACTGTCATCACATTTTCCAGCGTGAATGAATGTTAAACTGTGAGGAAATCATCAAATTGGACTTGATAGTTTACAAGACGTCAGCACATGAGCTTCAGTCTTTTTTCCCAAATCGTTTGGCGATGATGCCAACAGCGATGGTACCGACCGCAGCAACTTGAAAACCGACCAAGACACCGATTGCGCCCAATTTTTCATAAAGCCCCATCATCCGTTGAGGAACGATGACTTGGGATCCATCTTCAGCCAGTATCAAATAGACAAAGAACCCTAATCCCATCACCGCCATTATCGCAGCACTGCCAAGATATCCGGCAGAGATATAGTGAGTGATCGAAGAACCGTTATTCTGTTTTCTCTTTTTATTACCGGTTGCCGAACCGGATTTGCCTCCATTGTTTTTTCACTTTTTTGGTTTCTTGCTATAAGGATTGTTGATAATTTGGGCTAGTTCGTCATCGGTTTCGGTGTCATCGTCGTTGGCGTTTTCCGCCCGACGAGCAGCTAGTTCTTCCTCCTTTAAAAAACCTGGATCGGCGGCATGGTTACCTAAAATGTCTCTTGGCGGAGGAGCCAAACCGGGTTGAAAGATCTCCGGCGGTCTTTTTAGGGGCCCATCAATCCCAAATTGAGTCCATCTTTCTGATGCAATCGCGACTCCGGTAGTGCTACCAGGGCCAATCTCTCCGACGGCTTTCGATTTGGCAGCATTGGACTTCGCAGCATTGGACTTGGCAGCAACGGAAGGCTTCGATCTACTTCTTTCCGGTGCTACGGTTGCTGCGAAGACGTGGCTGCAATTTTTACATTGAACGCGTTTTCCAATCGCGCTTTCCGGAACTTGGTAGCGAGATTGGCATTCAGGACAGGCAACCGTGACAGACATTCAGCCCCCTTTGGGATAACACGCAGTTAATCAGTTTGTGGAGAAAAATTACAACACTCAAAAAAATACAAATTGAGGGAACCAACCCGGCAATCCAGATTGTTGCTAACCCGTGATCATTTACCAACATTCAATTTTAGTTCAATTTCGGTACAAAGCAAATCGAGTGGAAAAAATGGGGCTACTAAACAAATAAAGACAAGCATTCTACTGTTTCACGGCGTTGCTAAATTGTTCGGGAATGAATAAATAATAAATTATCCATCTTCCGAATCGGGCAACCGAGTTACCCTGACCGATAAAATCTGCCTTCGATTGGCTTCCTGGATGTTAAATTGGACTTTGCCGATGACCAGTTCATGCCCTGGTCTGGGGATTTCGTTGATATAACTCATGATCAAACCGGAAACGGTATCATATTTATCTTCCTCTGGTAAAGCCAAACCTAACTGTTCATTGAGTTTGTCAATATGAGCATGGCCCATCACATCGGCTTGATCTTGATTGAGGATGTTAATTTCGGAGCTTTTTTCCTTATCAGTCTCGTCGACAATCTCCCCGACAATCTCCTCCAGGACATCTTCAATGGTAACCACTCCCGACAATCCACCATATTCATTTTGCACGATGGCCAGATGGGTTCGTTGATGCAAGAATTGGCTGAGCATTTCGTCCAAGCGGGTAGCTTCAGGAACGAACAGAGGTTTTCGCATCAATCTGGTTAGCGAGCGTCGTTTAGATTCGCTGCGTAGGGATTCACGGAGCAGGTCTTTGGCGTACAAGATCCCGATCACATCATCGATTTGATCGCGATAGATGGGAATACGGGTTCTACCACTTTCAACCACACGAGTGACCATATCCTCCCAAGTTGTCTGAACGGGTAGTGCTTCAACTCGCGAGCGGGGGGTCATGACGGATCGAACTTCGCTATCTCCCAGTTCGATCACCCCTTCGATCATATCGCGGGCTTCGGACTCGATATAGCCATCTTGCTCTGCCTCGGAGACCATCGACATAATTTCTTCTTCGAAGGCCTCTTCCTCGTCGACTTCCTCTTCTGGTCGACCGCTGGCCCGAGCAATCAAAAAGGTAAATACATTGCTACCAGCCATCAGTGGCTGAGCCAAAAACGTTAACGCGCGCCACCATCCCCAACTATGGTAGAGAAACTCGACCGAGCGGACGTGAGCAACTGCCCGAGGGACCCAGCTATTGCTGACGACCAAGCCGAATATTGCCAACAGGAACAACGACATCAACGACACCCCGGACGACGATTCAACTTCGCCCCCAGCCCAACGTGAATCGAGCAACAGGACCATTCCCACCAACCATGCGGCAGAGAAAACTTGTTGCAGTGTTTCGGCGACTTGGTGCACGCTTTCGTGAAGATCATAAATTTGACTGAATCGCTCGGGTGATTTTCGCAGACGGCAATAGTCTTCGATTTCGTGCCAAGGGGCCACATCGATAGCCCGCACGGCGGTTCCGCAAAACGCAGCCGCCACAAAGGCGAGGGTCAATGATGCCAACAACAGCGGGCTCATGATCTTTCATTCTCCAGCCAAGTTGATGTCATCCCCAATTTCTGCAAATACTTCTGTTCCGCCGTCCGCATCTCAGCCGTCGATGTGGGATCGGTGTCATCCAACCCGACCAAATGCAACGCTCCATGAATAATATACAGCATCAATTCCTGCTCCAGGGTGATCTGCAACTGGCAGGCGAATCCTTGCGCCGTGTCGGTGCTGACAATGATCTCTCCCTCCAAGAAATCATCGCTCGATTCCAACAAAAAGCTCAACACATCCGTAGGATAGTCATGTTGTAAGTATTGGCGATTGAGATGGTGAATCGTTTCATCATCGACCAACGCCACACTGACTTCGGCCTTTTGGTAATGATGATCGTCCAAGATCATACTAATCGCAGCGACAATTCGTTGATGATCGAGAGTGTGAGATTGTCGATCTGCGATTTCGATGCGGT
This sequence comes from Mariniblastus sp., assembly GCA_041745975.1. Classification (GTDB taxonomy): domain Bacteria; phylum Planctomycetota; class Planctomycetia; order Pirellulales; family Pirellulaceae; genus Mariniblastus. The sequence goes on along the minus strand of JBGTHU010000654.1, from coordinate 13,767 downwards.
AATTATCGTGAGCCACTTGGTTTAAGCCGATTGTTGTTTGTTAGGATAAGAAATTCGAACGTGGTACATTGCGTTTAAGGATTTAATCAAACTGCGTTGAATGACCTCCAATTGGTTCATCGAGATCGGGCATTCATCGAATTGACCGTCCTCCAGTTTTTTGCGGATAATTTCATAAACCAAATTTTCGATCCGCGCTGGAGCGGGCTCTCTCAGTGACCGACTGGCACTCTCCACAGCGTCAGAAACCATCAATACAGCGGCCTCCAAAGTCTGCGGTTTGGGGCCGGGGTAACGAAAATTTGCTTCTTCAACATCCTCCTGAAGTTCTTCCGCTTTTTCCGCTTGTTGCCGTTCAGCCCGATGGAAGAAGTATTCGACCAAAGTGGTTCCATGATGTTGCTCGATCAGGTCGATGATACGACTGGGCAGGCGATGGATGCGAGCCAATTCCGCACCATCTTTGACGTGGGCGATGATTACCAAGGTACTCATCGCCGGTAGCAAGTCATCATGTTTGTTAATCCCTGATTGGTTTTCAATGAAGTATTCCGGCTTGCGGATTTTGCCGATGTCGTGAAAGTAGGCTCCCACACGGCACAATAAGCCGTTGGCCCCCACCGCTTCCGCAGCCGCTTCGCTGATCGATGCCACATTGATGCTGTGATTGTAAGTTCCGGGGGCCCGTTGCACTAGCTCTTTCAGCAGCACGTGATTGGCGTCGCTCAATTCCAATAGGCTGATATCGGTTTGTATTCCCAACGATTGTTCGAATACCGGCAGGAGTGCGGTAATCGTTAGTCCTGCAACGAATACTCCTCCCGCATACCAAAGTGATTCGCCCAACAGGTAATTCGTGACCGGTTGCCCCAATAAATAATGGACAGCGAATGTCATGGGGAAAACAATCGCAGCCACGGTCAGACTCAAGTTAACCAATGTGGTGCGACTGCGAATCCGGTTGCACATCAGCGACGAAGCAATCGCCGCAGTGCTCAAAATCGTGACTTCTGCCAACCCGTAACCATGGGCGATACTAAAAACCAAACTTACCAGCACACTCAAGAAGATTCCCAGTTCAATGTGATAAGCAATCGAAATTAAAATCGCAAAAATCATAATCGGGAATATCTCCCCTCGCCAAGCCGGATTCAACGCCAGCAACCAAGCGGCAGCTAAGGTGACCGAGACCAACGTCAACAGCCAAGAAAACCGTTTAAGATCACTTAAAATTGCGGGTTCGCGATAGTTCAAATACTCCGCAATCAATCCAAACAATCCCATCAATAGCGAAATAAACATGACCGATCGGAGCAACTGCATACTCCAGATTTCCGATTTAATCCAAGCCGCATGTTCAGCGGCCAGCAAGTTTATGTCGTCTTCTCCTAATGGGACTGCCGCCTTGATACCGCTCAACTTCAAATCCGGCCGGAACTGCTCCAATCGCTCGCCGGGTTGATACAATCGTTTTTGCATATTAATTGAATCGAGTGCCAGATTCAACTCGCGCCGTGTGTTCGTTTTGTCGTAGGTCAGCGTAACCGGCAGATGTCTTCGCACCCAGGCCAAAATACGCCGCGATACAAGATCCGAATCCAGGAAAACAGTTTCAGATTGTTTCCGAATTTCGGCAGAGAGTCGTTCCTGCAAACGAGGAAGCAATTCACCGATCCGCACATCGGAAAGTTTGACTCGCGTCCGATTCAATAAATCCCCTTTTGGATAGACTTCGATTTCTGTGGTGCTGCCACTTCCTTCCTCATGCTCCAATGTTTGGATCAAGCCATATTTGCCAATCTCAAGAATCACTGAATCGACGATTTGTTTTACTGTTTCCAGTTGGGGATCGTTTTCAATGGCGGTCAAAAATTCAGCCAATTCGGAACGAAGTTTTTCGACATCTTGATCCTGTTCAGCCGCATCGGATCGGGTGGGGGAATAGAATTTCTGCCAAGTCGACAGGGCAGCGGTATCGGTCAGAGCAGCCGTTTTTAGTTCAAACAAATCACTTCTGAGCAACTGAGCCAATTGCTTGAGCGATTGCGTGTCATTGGCGTACAGGCAAAGAAAATTTCGCCGAGTGCGGTCTCGGAAATCTTCATACAGTTTGTAGTCATCATATTCAAAGGCAACTTTGGCATGCAAATCGCGCAATGGCACTCGACCCGTCCGGTAGGAGAACGAGGGAGCCCAACCGGACATGATGACCCATAAAATCAGCGACAGCAAAGCACAAACACCTACGCGTGCCCAAAAATCGCTGCGCAACAACCTTTCGCCGATTATTGCCCAAGTCGTCTTGGGAACGGGCGGCATCCAATTCTTGCGATTGGACGCTTGACTATTCATGTTTTTTTCCTGATTTATGACTGTTTGTCATACGCGTGAACAATTTCAGTGACCAAACGATGACGGACGATATCCTTTGACGTCAGTTGTGCAATCGCGATCCCTTTAATGTTTCCCAGTCGATGCAAGGCATCGATCAAACCACTGCGTACTCGACCTGGTAGATCGATTTGAGTGGGGTCACCGGAAACCACAATTTTTGATCCTTCGCCCATTCGCGTCAAAAACATCTTCATTTGACCGACCGTCGTGTTTTGGGCTTCGTCAAGGATAATAAAGGCTTCGTTAAGTGTGCGGCCACGCATGTAAGCCAGCGGGCAAATTTCAATCACATCCCGATGGATCAATTGTTGCATCTGGTCATAGCCTACCATTTCATGAATCGCATCCAGCAACGGTCGCAAATACGGATTGATCTTGGCATGCAAATCACCGGGCAAAAAACCCAGACTTTCACCCGCTTCCACCGCAGGTCGCACCAAAACAATTTTTCGCACTTGATGAGATTTCAATGCTTGAACCGCCAAAGCGACTGCCAAATATGTTTTACCACAACCCGCCGGTCCGATTGAAAATATGACCGAATTTTCTTGAATGGCTCGAATGTACTTGGCTTGACCAGGAGTGCGCGGACGAATCTCTTTACCGACTTGTAGGGTTTCAATCGGAGCCAATCCCTTCGAGGGAAGAGGTTCACCGGTGACCCGAGCAATTGTTTCATTGAACAGGGCAGGTGTCAAGTTTCCCCGATCGCGAACAATCGCTGCTAATTGCTCAATTGCATTGGTGGCTTGCGCAACAGCAGCCGCGTCCTCGCCAGCCACTCTAACTTGACCATTGCGATGCGTAATCGCAACCTTGAACTTTTCAATTAAACGTCTGAGATGTTGATCCTTGGCTCCAAAAAGTGGTAGCACCAGATGCTGATCAACCGCTGGAATCGTAGTTTCAGTCATTCAACAGACGGCGTGGGCCATCTCTCCAAAAGTAAAATTCAAATAGAAGAACCGTTCTGCGGGTTCTTCGTTTGTCCATGACACGCGCTGAGGTTCAAGTTTTTTGATACTTGCCACAGTTGTCGCTAATCTCCAAATTAATTATAAGTCCAAAAACCTATTCGGGGAACGCTGGCAGGTTACTGTTAACCGATATTATTATAGCTGACCAGACCCCTTGACTGGAATACGGTTCACCAAAGCGGCTGATTCAATACGATCAAAGTCCGATTTTTCTGAAAGTTCCAGATTTTATCGGTCTTTGGCTATTTAAGCGAGCGGCAGGTAAAAAAAAAATTTACCGATTAGTCAACAAGGCCTGGCAATCGTCGGCCACTTATTATACGGTTACCAAATTTTTAATCTGTTGCGCATGCCTAAAACCGACGAATCGTCGTTTTGATGCGGCCCTCCTCTTCATTAATCATTTGCAAATCGATGATTTTCCAGGCGTCATTGACTCGCCGGACAATAAAGTTGGCTTCGTACTGATTGACACGTTGGTGGACATGCCCCCAGTGTTCGACGGTTCCCACTAAGTTCCATTCGCTGCGACAGCGAAACCCCATTGATTGATCGGGAGTTTCCAAAGGCTCCACTGAAGAATTTAACAAGTTGATCTCGTCAATTCGAGCGATTGATCCGCCTTGCTCCTTCATCCGCAAACTTTGGATGACTTGCAAGTATAACTCGCGGAGCAAATCGCCAGCAACGCTTTTATCGAGTGCGTCATAAATATCGGAATCGTGCCGATATTCAAATGCTCGAAACATGTTCTGATGCAATTGTTGGAATATATCTTCCGCAACATGTTGAGGGATTTCAATTCCCTCGGCACCTTGCGAGGAAGCATATTCGTAAATGTCGATCGGCTGATAGGGAGACAGAAACCAAGCGGAAAACAGCAGGCCAACCGAAATTGTCAGTCTGACCAACCAGGCTTTCCAAATCGGTTTGGCGATCAAGGCCAGCAGTGCCAACCCGATTGCGATCATCGAAAACAGGGGCAGCGAAACCGTGGAGCTGGTCTCCTCAACGTCAGTCGCCGGTCCCAATTGCGCGGTGACTTGTTCAATTGGAGGTAACAATTTTCGCTCAGGATCGCTCCAATCATAGCGGTTATGTTCGAGATATTTGGCGAATTGTGTTCTTTCAGTCAGCTTTTCTGATATGATGACGGAGTCGACTATCAGCACGATATCGTTAAACAAATTCCATTCCAATTGAACGTCGTCAATCGGCTGCTTGGAATCAAACGACAAAATTAATCCGACTCTTCCGTTGGATACACTGATTCGTTTAGGTTCGGTTTGCATCGCTAGATCAGCCAACCCCAGTCCGTAATAATCAACACGAATACGATCCGGCTGGACTTTTTTGCCGCCAATTTTTAAAGGTGTCGATTGGGCAACCAGGGCCACCACGGCATCCTTGGCGGCATCTTGCTCCTCGATTTCCAAAAAGTCGGGGTCGTTACGTTCCATTTCCATCATGGTCAGCACCGTCGCCAAAGGGATTAAGACTTCGTGGCGAACTTCAAATTTTTCGATGTATAAAAATGAATAAACCGAACTATAGCTGATCAAGCCCATCGATTTTTCTCGCTGGGCTTCGAACCATTCATCCCACTCTTTTTCGGAAGCCGCTTCGGTCAGCGCCGGTAAATCCCAGTTAAAAGAAAATGTTTCCGGCTGTTTGGGTTTCATCATATGGGCGTAGGGAACATCGCTGCCAGCCTGTTTCATCAAGATTTTGAGTTCGGCCGGCAACAACATGTTTTCCTCCCCCATGTTTTGCTCGATGGTAATAAAATCAGGTGGATTTTCATAACTGAACTCCCACTCCAATTCAATCTGATAATTAATCAGTTCCCCGGCCTGAATCCCTTCCAGCGGAAAATCGATCGGCATGAAGGATCGCAAATTTGGCGTAAACGCTTCTCCCTGTGCATCGCGAAAAATAACCCTCTCTTGTAGGTAGCGGATATGATCTTCCGTCGCTTCTTCAACTTCGTCTTCGTCGTAGAATCCATCTTGCCTTGCCTCCACACCTTGCAACAATTCCAGGTCATCCCCTAAAAAACGAAGCTTGGCGATGGTACGGAAGCGATTGACGTAGATGTCCGCTTCAACCAAAATCACGGGGTGCGAAGCGTTGTTTTTGTTGAAGTAATCGTCCCCCTCGCGACCATCGCAAGTTTCGACTGCAGTGGACAGAACCGCTGCAATTGCCAAAGTAAACAGGATTATCGAGTGAGTGGTGTCGGCTTTCATTTGTTCTTAGCTAAAAAATTAAGATCATTTTTTATAATCTGGCAAGAGTCGCATTGTCAAAAGGGTCGAATTTTGCGAAAGTTACCGAACCGGAGCAGGACTTGACTGCTCACAACTGAAATTATAACCGCGATTGGTTCCGCGGTACACTCGCTTACCCTTTCCCCCACCTACCTCGCAAATCATGAGCCTATTAAAAGAACTTCAGCTCCGTTTTTCCCCGGCGATAAAGAAAGCTGTTGGCAACAAGATCGATGCGGAAGATTCTACGTTGAATGATCTGTTGGCCATGATACGTCCAGCTCAGGATAGCCGTTTTGGCGACTATCAGGCAAATTGTGCCATGAAAATGGCGGGACTGTTAGGCATTCCTGCCGCGCAAGTCGCCCAACAATTAGTAACCGAGCTTTGTCTGGATGACCTGTGTCAATCGGTGGAAATCGCCGGTCCGGGATTTATCAATTTGCGGATGCGAGATATCGCGTGCCAACAGCGATTGCTGAATTCGGTTGTCGATCCGCGTTTGGGCGTCCCGGTAGTTTCCATACCGCGGCGATTTGTCGTCGATTACTCGTCGCCCAATGTAGCCAAACCCATGCACGTCGGGCATATCCGGTCGACCGTAATCGGAGACGCGATCGCCAAAATCCTCCGGTTCGTCGGACACCATGTGATCACCGATAATCACTTGGGCGATTGGGGAACCCAATTCGGCATGATTATTTTCGGATACAAACACTTCGTCAATTTAGACGATTATCGCAGCAATCCGGTTGGCGAATTGGCCAGGCTGTACAAACTGGTACGCAAACTGATGGACTATCAATCGGCCCAACAGGAAATTGCTGCCGCCACCGAACAACTGCAACAACAGTTGGCCGATTTAGAAAAATTCAATCGCTTAGAGAAATCGGCTGATAAAGCCAAAAAAAAACAACGTGCCAAAGAACGGGCGGTGCTCAACAACAAGATCGCTGATCAACAGCAACGAGTGGCAGAACTCCAAAACAAGATTCAAGCCGTTGCCAACGATTCGGAGTTGTTGGAACTCGCAAATCAACACCCTCAAATTAGGAACCAAGTACTCCAAGAAACATCCCTACTGCATGCCGATGATCCAACCAACATGAAACTTTGGCACGAATTTTTGCCTCATTGTCGCCAAGATATCCAGCGTATCTATCAACGTTTGGGGATCGAATTCGACCACGAATTGGGGGAAAGTTTTTTCCATCAAATGCTTCAAGATGTCGTCGACGATTTCGAAGCCAAGGGATTGGCCCGAGAGAGTGAAGGGGCGATCTGTCTATTTTTAGAGGGATTTGATACCCCCATGATTATTCAAAAGAAAGACGGTGCTTTCCTCTACTCCACCACCGACTTGGCCACCATTGAATATCGAGCCGATTCATGGGATGCCGACACGATCCTCTATGTCGTCGATCATCGCCAACATGAACATTTCGAAAAACTCTTCGCCGCTGCTCGATTGAAAGGTCATCAGGAATTGGAACTGGTGCATGTCAGCTTCGGCACGGTGCTGGGAGACGATGGAAAACCTTACAAGACACGGTCAGGCGATACGGTTGGATTGGAAGGATTGCTGGATGAAGCCGAACGGAAAGCTGGCGAAATCGCTCGACAGCAAAATCCGAATCTCTCTCAAGACCAACAACAATTAATCTCGCGAACGGTTGGAATCGGGGGACTAAAGTACGCCGACTTAAGCCAAAATCGCGTTTCCGATTATAAATTCAGCTACGATAAAATGTTGGCCCTTAAAGGCAATACCTCGACCTACCTGCAATACAGTTTTGCCCGTGTCCAAGGGATCTTGCGAAAATTGGAGGTCGACAAAGAGCAACTGAGATCACATGCCGATCAATTATTTTGGGAATCGGAAATCGAACGATCATTGGGAATCAAGATACTACAGTTCGGCGAAGCGATCGATGAAGTTTTAATCGAATACAAGCCGAATGTTTTATGCAATTACTTGTTTGAATTAACGCAAACGTTTTTCCGTTTTTACGATCAATGTTCGGTTAAAGACGCGCCCTCAGAACAGATTAAGCAAAGCCGGTTGATTCTGTGTGACTTGAGCGCTCGTACAATTGAAACCGGTTTGGGGTTGTTGGGAATCGGTGTGGTAGAGCAAATGTAATCCGCAAAGTCTCTCGATTCACTCGTTAGCCGACACCTTTGAGAACATATTTATTAAATGAGAGGCTGTGAGTAAGTGACTCGATCTCGGATGGTTGTGCTGGGAGGAGGAGTGATCGGTTTGTCGATCGCCTACGAATTGGTCTGTCGTGGACATTGGGTACAGTTAATCGATGCCCGAAAGGTTGAGCGGCAATCGTCTTGGGCGGGAGCCGGAATTCTGCCGCCCGTGAATTCGCAAACCGCCATTCATCCGCTGGAATTTATGGAAGGGTTGAGCACGGAGTTGCATCGCCTGTGGCATAAAAAATTGCTGACCGATACGGGAATTGACAACGGCTTGATCGCCTGTGGAGGGATCTATCTGGCGCGAACGATTGGCGAACAAGCCGCATTGGCAGGGCAAGTGGCATACTGGAAGGAGCGCGAAATCGATTGGCAATTCTGGGGCGAAAAGGAGCTCAAATCGTTGTCCGGATTGAGGATCGATAAAATTCGTACGGCTTACTTTTTGCCCGGTGAATATCAAGTCCGCAACCCTCGGCACTTACAGGCACTCGAAATCGCCTGCCGCCAGCAAGGTGTCGAACTTTCATTGGGAGTCGATCCGGCCCGAGTCAAACTAAAACTTGGGTCGGGAGCCGCCATCGTCAATTTCGACAACCAACCAATACATGCTGACCAAGTCTGCGTCGCTGCGGGCGCTTGGAGTGAGCAGTTGCTCGCCCCCCTGGGAATCAAGATGCCTGTCACTCCCGTTCGTGGCCAAATGGTATTGTTCAAATTACCCGAGCGCCCACTGGCTCCAATCATCAATGAAGGGACCCGCTATTTGGTGCCACGAAGTGATGGATTCGTTTTGGCAGGTGCCACCATCGAGGAAGTCGGCTTTCAATCGAATACCGAGCCCGACGACATCGCGGAACTGGTCGAGTGGGCTCATCACCTTCTCCCCGCATGCAATCAGGCCCGCTGCATCGATCAATGGGCCGGCTTGCGGCCCGCTTCAGCTGACGCCTTGCCCTACATCGGCTCACTTGGACAAGTTTCTAATTTGCTTGTGGCTACCGGCCATTTCAAAGCGGGTTTGCATCTGTCAACCGCAACCGCAGTGGTGATCGCAGATTTAATCGAAAATCGACCACTTTCGATTGATCTAACCCCCTTCGATCCACAGAGAACGATTATCCATTCAAAATGAAAGTGACTCCAAACGCTCTTTGAAAGTGATGGTAAAATTTCAATTGGATTGCTGTTCGATAAAGTGAAGACTGACGTAAAGGCGACGGAAACAGGAGATGACCTCACGTTATCATTCGCTCATTGATCCGACTGTTCGTCCCCTTATCGGGATTTCAACAAAATGATGACAATGCGAAGACCGTGAGATAGCCAAACGAATCCGTGTTCCATCCGAAACGGTATCGCCAGTCGAGACCCATGATGGGTTGCGTCGGCGAGATTTTTGGGGTTGGCCGAGCGAAGCTGAATTGTCATTGTTTCGACTCGCCAATCGCACCCGTAATGGTCAACGTCAAGCAATCCAAACACATTCAATCGACATCAATCAATACCAGCCTTTACCGGAATGCAGGCGGACTTGGTATGCACACCGGCTGGGAACGCCTGCAGAATCAGGGCAATTATCTGCTGCCGATCAAGTCGCGGCCTGCGAGCGTTAGAATCAACACGTTAAGGTGCGTTCTTTTTGAGCTTCCTTTGCAAGGTACGTCGCGGAATATCCAGCCGCCGAGCCGCTTCTGAAATGTTGCCGCCGGAGTCAGCCAGCACGCGTTGGATGTGCTCCCATTGGGCCTCGGCCAGTGATGGAGGCGGGAACTCCGGTGCAGGAGAAGGGCCTTTCTTTTCTTCAAAGGCGAACAGGACTTGATCCGCATCAGCGGGTTTGGTCACATAACCAACGGCGCCCAGCTTCACCGCTTCGACGGCATTGGTGATGCTGCCATAACCCGTAAGAATCACACATTTTGTGTCGGGGGATACTCGCTGTAGATCCCTCAACACATCCAGACCAGAATGCCCAGGCATCTTTAAGTCCAAAATCGCCCGATGCGGTTTGTGAATCCTGGCCAGTTGCAAGGCCGTTTCATACCCATTGGCCACGAAAACTTGCCAACCACGCCGAACTAAGGCTTTTTCCAGCCGGGTTCTCAGGATATCATCGTCATCGACGACTAAAATCGAGTTTATTTCCATGTGTGTGAGCCCCCTGTCACGTCGGTTGAAGCTGTACTCAAGTTGAATTCCCCAAACAAACTTTGTTGGTAGTCATCGGATGTTTGGCTTGTTGATAGAATACTAACTGTTAGATTACCCTTGAATTAATTTTCCTTCAATTGCCTTTTACGGGAATTCATCAGCAAAATGTCGCTATTTGAGCAAACAGAAAAAAGAAATCAGCAGCGTGCCCAACCTCTTGCGGCGAAGATGCGACCGCAGACACTGGCGGATTTCGTCGGGCAAACGCATTTATTAGCTCCAGGGCGGTTATTGCGACAACTGATGGAAGCCGATCGATTGGGATCGTTGATTTTTTATGGCCCCCCCGGCACCGGCAAGACAACTTTGGCTCGGCTGTTGGCCGGAGAGACAAAACGCCAATTCGTATCCCTAAGTGCGATCATGCACGGCGTCAAGGAACTGCGCGAAGTGCTGCAGCAAGCCCGTGATAATTTAGCCACCGGTGGACAGGGAACCCTGTTATTTATCGATGAAATTCACCGCTTCAATCGTGCCCAGCAAGACGCTTTGTTGGCCGATGTGGAAGAGGGGGTGATCAGCTTGATCGGAGCCACCACCAGCAATCCTTCATTCGCGGTCAACAATGCGCTACTGAGTCGTAGCCATCTATTTCAGTTTGAACCGCTTAGCGAATTTGAACTGGTCGATCTAATCAATCGCGCCGTGCAGGATCCGCAGCGCGGCTTGGGCAACTTGTCAATCGGGTTGACCGAGGATGGATTGAGGCGACTTTGTCAGCTGTCCGATGGGGATGGCCGCAAGACATTGGCGATTTTGGAAACTGCAGTCATCGCAGCCAGTGGGGGCAATACGGGTAATACGGCTGACGTTTCAATTCCAGCACCAAACCATCCCAAACTGGCAAACCAGCCATCGGCACCGGCTCAGGGTCAGTCGAGTCCAACCAAAATAGTATTGGAAGCCCATCATGTCCAAGCTGCTGCCGGTAATCGGGCTTTTCAATACGATGGTTCCGGCGACGAGCATTATGATTGTGCCAGCGCGTTGATTAAGAGCATTCGCGGCAGTGATCCCGATGCTGGGTTGTATTGGTTGGCCCGGATGCTCGAGGGGGGCGAGGACGTCCGCTTCCTCTGTCGACGACTGGTAATTTTAGCCAGCGAAGATGTCGGCAACGCCGACCCCCAGGCCTTACCGATGGCCGTGGCCTGCTTCCAAGCCTGTGAGCAGATCGGATTACCGGAATGCCAATTGACATTGTCGCAAACCGTCACGTATTTGGCTTGTGCCCCTAAATCCAACGCCGCGACACTCGCCATCGCCGCCGCTCGAGAAGATGTGCGAAACCACCGCGTTCTTCCCGTACCACAGTATCTTCGTGATTCGCATTACCGATCCGCAAAAAAAATGGGGGCGGGGGTCGGTTACCAATATTCGCATCAAGAGGACGATGGCGTCGCCAGCCAAGATTATTTGGGCATCGATCGGATCTACTACCACCCGGTCGACCGGGGCTTTGAGCAAGAGTTGCGGGCGCGATTGGACGAGATTCGAACCAAATTGTCAGCCGCAAAGTCTCCCCCCAGAGAAGCTTAGCCAATCTCCCGTTACCGATTGGACGTAGGCAGCACCTCAATTTCCCAAATATAGGGAGCGTATTTACCGGTCACCAGCAATTTTCGATTTTCGGGGTTGATCGCGATACCGTTCAGTACCCCTTCGTTAGGCCTGTCGCGAGCCGGCCATAGTCCCGCCAAATCAATGACGCGAGTTACATTTCCAGTTTGGGGATCGATCTCATAAATAAAGTCTTGCATCCAAACATTGGCGAAAATCTTACCGCCCGCGTATTCCAGTTCGTTCAGTTCACTGACACGAAAGTTCCTCAATTGAACATTGACTTTTTTTATTTCTTCGAACGTCTCAGGGTCAAGAAACCGAAGGGCCGATGTTCCATCGCTCATAATCAAATGCGTACCATCGCTGGTCAGCCCCCAACCTTCGCCTTCGTAATGGAATTGATTGACCTGCTTCATTTCCTGGTCATAGACAAAACAGGTATTCTCTTTCCATGTTAGTTGGTAAAATAGTCCATCGTGCCAAGTCATCCCCTCGCCGAAATACTGATCGTCCAGGTCGACTTGTTGAAGGACTTTCCCTGTTTCCAATTCGACCTTGCGAAACGATGATTTTCCTTTTTTCCCGGTACTCTCCCACAAAAATCCGTCATGCATCACCAACCCTTGTGTGAAAGCCGACTGGTCGTGATCAAATTTTCTCAACACTTGAAAGGTAAGCCGTTCGGTCGGCTGATTCCCTTTCATTTGAATTGCCAAAAAAGTCCCTCCGATGGAGATCACCAAAAACAAGACGACCATATCCCAGCGTACAGGGCGTTTATCCATCGCTTTAATTGGCGCCGTGGGTTCGGAAAATGAGCCGGAGGAATTCTGCGGATTTTGCGGTTTTTGAGGGTCTGGTTTGCCGCGTCGGTTTCGTTGAGTCTTAGCCATGGATAATTTTTTTTCAAAAAGTGATGGTTTGCAGTCCGCATTTTAGCGAATGTTGGTATGATTGGTAACTGCAGTTAAACTAGGCTTTGTCAATCATCCGAATCAATTTTCATTATTAACTATTTTGGTCCGGTTTCATGAAACAGGTCACCGTCCCCGTATTGGTAGGCATCGCAAAAATCCTCAGCGGGGCAACCGTCCGCTGGGTAGGATGCGAGCCGGACAGTTGCCAACGGGTCTATTTTGCCAATCATACCAGTCATTTGGATGCGTTGGTGCTATGGTCGTCGTTACCCCGTTCCATACGCACACTCACGCGTCCGGTCGCGGCTGCGGATTATTGGAACGGCGGGCCCGTGCGGCGTTATATGGCGGCCTGCTTTAATGCCCTGCTGATCGATCGAAAAAAAATCAAAGTACACAATAGCCCAATCGACATCATGTTGACCGAGATCGGGACCTCTCAGTCGTTGATTGTGTTTCCCGAGGGGAGTCGCACTCCATCGGGCGAGTTGCAAGAATTTAAAAGTGGATTATTCTATTTGGCAAAAAAACGCCCCGACATCGAATTATTACCCGTGTACATAGATAACGTAAATCGAGTGATGCCCAAAGGAGAATTTTTACCTGTTCCGCTGTTGAGTTGTATTTCAATAGGGGCTCCAATTTGGTTAGAGCAAGATGAGTCCAAAACGGATTTTTTGGCTCGCGCCCGTCGCTCTGTTTTGAAGTTGAGACGTCAATGAGCGAAGGAACCTCGAGCATACTTCCTTTCGGCTTATTCGCCCAAACCGCAACTCGGTTCGATTTTGAGCTGATTGATGTCTGGACGATCGTGCTGACGTTATTCGTAATCGCGTTGCTGTTTGTGATGTTGTTAATCGGTCGACTGCTCAAACGCCAACCCGAATCTAAATTCGATCAAGACGTCATTCGCCAATTCAACAAACAAGTCACGTCCTGGTTGATGATTTGTGTGGTTTTGTTGGTGGCACTGCTGTTGAACAAAGTCGTCACGGTGGTGCTGTTTGGCCTTGTGTCGTTTTGGGCGTTGCGTGAGTTTATTACGATGACTCCGACCCGTCGGGGTGATCATCGAACACTGTTTTGGGTTTTTTTGGGCTTTACTCCACTGCAATATGTGCTGGTGGCCTATGGGCTTTACGATTACTACACGATTGTCATTCCCGTCTATGCCTCCTTGTTCATCCCGGCCCGTATCGCATTTACCAGTGATCACAAACGTTT
>JBGTHU010000653.1:0-3358 GCA_041745975.1 Mariniblastus sp. | reverse complement strand
AACAGCCGCGGGGGATACACTCCCGGCAGCTTAAACCGAATTCATCTTCGATAAACGTCCGACATTTTGGCGAGCAAAGAAAGTCGGATGACTCGGTATCAACTGGAAACGATTCGTTCACAGACAGAGATCGCCACCATCGATTACCAACCGTCGATGAAGTCGACCAATGATCGGGCGTTGGCAATCCTGCGGACCCCTGCGACAGACATCGATCGCGCGCCAAGCTGTTTGCCGATGTTGGTACTGACTGATAATCAATGGGGCGGACGGGGCCAAAGAGTTCGAAATTGGATTTCGCATCCAGGAAATTTGGCAATGACTCTCTGCGTTCCCGTTGCGGATCAAATGGCTCCGACTCGGCTCCCTCTGATCGCTGGCTTGGCGGTTTGTCAAGCGATTGAAGGCATGTTGGGTTTCCGTTCGCTTGAGCTGAAATGGCCTAATGATTTGCGTGTCGGCTCGCGGAAATTGGGGGGGATTTTGGTCGAATCCATCTGGCTTCCAAACGCGACATCACTTGGAGATCGCCAAAAAACAGATAATAACGATCCTATCTCGGATCGCTACGATAATGGTGATCAGAGGAATCGAGGGAGCCGATCAAGGCTGCCCCACCAGTCACGCGTCGCCTTAATCGGAATTGGAGTGAATGTTAACGTTCCGATCGACTTGACCCGATCGCCATCCGAAACAGAATCCTTGGCGGAGGAGGAGCAGCCAAGGAATCGCAAAAAAAAATCCACCACACCCGTTGACCAAAACACCGCTGATAACCACGCCATTCCAACCGTAAGTCTCGCTGAATTAAGACCTGACTCCGCATCGTCTCGAATCGAGTTGACCCCCCTTGTCATCGCTTGCGTGCAACAATTGCTGGAATTAATCCGATACAAGGAAAGTCAATATACAGAAACACGACAAATCGAAAGAGATGAATTTCTTGGCCAATCGATCGAAAGACGGATGAAGCTACCGCGAGAAAAAGTCGAGATCGAATTGCCGACGGGGGAAGTCGTTTCCGGGCGGTGCTTAGGCCTGGGTAGGCAGGGCGAATTGATTATTGAAACCTTAACCGGTCAAAGACACATCGCCAGTGGCAACGTCCGATGTTGGTAATTTGGATACGGTGGAAATTTTAATAACTTCGTAATTTGGATCTAACCACTCACAGGTAATTGTTTCTTTTCCCAATCGGTCAAAAGAGTAGGGAGGTAGAGGCCTGAAACCTTTCATCTCAGACGCAATATCTCAGACGCAATGCATCGCAGGCCGCATCTGTCCGCAGCAGTCTGGACCTCTTGCTCAATCCATGACCGTGTAAATACGGAACAGCACACGACAACGGTTACACCGGAAAACAGAAATTAATCGTTGGTCAAATTAATCGTTGTCCAAGTCATTGACCACAGGATCCATGACTTTTGTATTTCGCTCGATGGCCAAAACCGTCGTCCGCTGCTGAGTACCATCACGCGTGCTGGCGACGACGGGGAATACTTGTCTTCGTTCCGGAAGTTCCATTCTCACCGAAAACGATCCGTCCGATTGGAGCCGTACCGGTTCACCATTGATCGCCACATTGCCATTGGGATTGGTGTTGCCATGGATTACCAAATGCGCGTCAACGCGAAATTCGAAATCACTCAAGTGACCTTTGATCCCTGACCTCAGCCGCTCAAATGCGGGTGCATGAATCGGATGCCGCGATTTTTCCTCGAATACTTCTTGTAAGTCACCTGATTGCAAATTGGGGTCATAGCCGCCACTTAATGCAAAATATTTTTCGACATCATTGGTTAAATCAAACCAGTTTTCGTCGTTTCCGGAAACTGTGGGGTTGAGAGGGCAAACAAGATTACTTTTGGCCAATGAATAGAATTGGCGATTGCCAAAAACATAACCAATCGTGACTAAAAATACTGATCCAGGCTTAATTTGTTTCTGTTTGAGATGAAAATACCAATTCTTGACCCCGCCGTGTATTTCAAATTCATCGACCACATCTTCATTGGTCGACGCGCTGCCATCATTGGTAATTTGCAGCAAACGGAGCACCGGACGAGCCTGATGCCAATGATTTTCTAACGCGGCCCGAGTACGCTGCATCGTGGCTTTGGTAATTTCCCAATAGGCTTGAAGCCAAAATGAATCACGTACAATCAGAATCAAACGATCGTCTTGAGGGGGCATTTGACTCCGTTCATGTTGGATCGTGTGAGCGAGATTTTTCCGATTCTCGGCTCGTTCGCGATCCGCTTTAATTTTTTCGGCAATCGCCGTTTGATTACTTTTGGCAGTCGCCTTCGATCGAGAAGCTGATGTTGCCGAGGAAGATTTTGATCTGGCAGGCGTCGAAATCCGGCTCCTTTTCACTTTGCCAGCATTCGCTTCGGCTTCCATGCTGCCTGCTTGTGAACGAGTCGAATTGGAACGGCGCCGGGTGGCAGGCTTGGCTGAAGTTGTCTTGTTTCGGCCCGTGGAAGCCACACGACGGGAGGGTGGGTTGGAGGAAGAAACATTCTTGCTGCCCGATTTCTTTCCCGTCTTCTGCTGTTCCGACTGCAAAAGGACCTCGATCAATTCAAGTTTCCGCATTGAATACCAACCGGAAATTCCGCGGTCTCGGGCCAATTGACCTAAATCTTTGGTCGAAAGTGAGTTGAGGTTATTTAGCGTGATCACAAGTCATCTCTCTTCTTGGCACGCCATAACGTTTAAATGATTGACTGAAATCAAAACCTCTGGCGCGATTTTAGGTGAAGGATTTCACAGAATCCATCCTTCTAACTGAAGCCTGAACCATTTTGAAATGATTGTTTACAGTCGCTTCCGACAGCCACTCCGGGCCATTTGTACCCACTTATTCTAACCAAAACGGCTGAAAATTCAACCATAAAAGCATTTGAAACGACCAAAGCCCAGCGATTTAAGCGTTTGCCAGATACGCCAGTCATCACAATCGCAACAATTTATCAGCTGGCACTGCTTTGCCACGGTTTGCAAACGAGGGCACCCAGTTTCAAGAGACAGCCAGTCGGAGCTGGCCGAGTTGGCCGAGCTGACTTCGGCTGGGCACGATCAATTGAGCGAGGGGAATCTTCAGTTATCGAAAAAATTGTCGGGCAAATCCAGCCAGTTTGGGTCTCGCGGCGGCGCGCCCAGCTCCAAGCCGCTGGATTCGTCAATGCCGGGCAATATGCGGGCAGGGGGTTGTTCTTGATCTTGATTTTTATCGTTGACCATGGGGCGAGCCAGCGGGAGTTCTTCGGGATCGTCGTTGTCGGATGAGTCGGCTTGCTTGGGCAATTGGGGTCGACTGTCTGCGGCTTGCAGTCGTTGACGCTGTTGAATTTTA
>JBGTHU010000652.1:0-2703 GCA_041745975.1 Mariniblastus sp. | reverse complement strand
CTGGGAGAATCGGATGAAGAGCAATAGTTTGAATGTAACCTCCGGTCGATCGCGGCAGGCGTTGACGCTGGTCGAGATCCTGGTCGCCATCACCGTGGTGGCGATTTTGGGAGCAATCTTGATGGCCGGGATCTTTCCCGCACTCAATCGAGCCCGCGAGGCAGGTATTCAGGTTGAAATGAAAGAGCTCGAGTCGGCAATCGAGCAATTCAAAACGGAGTTTGGGTTCTATCCGCCCAGTTTCAAGCAGTTTGCCGCATTGAATGATCCAGAACGTGACGCTCTGATGAATCGTTATCTCAATCGAATCTCCCGCGACCACACCGAAAATATTCCGGACTGGTGGACGGCTGTGGGACAGCACATCCGCTACCAAGAAGGGGAAGATTTGGTTTTTTGGTTGTCCGCGTTGCACAAAAATCGCCAGTTTCCCTTGACCGGTGGACTACCAGCCGCGACCGCCAATTTTGATAATGGCGGGGAGCGACATCGATTCTATGATTTCAAATCGCAACAGTTTTTCGTTCGTAATGTTGGCACCGCAGAAATCGCCAGCTACATGCAACGAGCCAACACGGAAGCACCGTTTCGTTATCTGGACGCCGCCAGTTACGCAATTCCTTCGTTGGCCGATGGCATGGGGCCATTTGGCACTCAGCAAGATGCCGGAGGGGGCAATTTGGTTTTCATTCCTTTCAATGCCGAGACGTTCCAGTTGATCGCTCCCGGTTTAGATAACCAGTTGACGTTGGGTGCCCCCGTAGTGGTTAATCCCCCTGGCTTACCTCCCGATACGGTGTCCATTGGGCTTGTCGATGATGACAACATCGCCAATTTCGCCAACGGTCGACTCGATGCGTTTGTCGATTCATTCCGCGACTGATCCAGAATCAGCACATTAGAAATATAGAAATTATGAACGCTCACTCATTCCAATCGAAAAACAGAATTACCAGTTCTGATACGGGGCAAGCGCAAGAGGTTTCGGTTAAAACGCCGGCTTCGCTTAACCCTGCCCGGCGGGCATTTTCGTTACCCGAGTTGTTGATCGTAATTGCTATCATTGGAGTGATGGCGACGTTGATATTAGCCGTGGCGCAAAAAGCCCAAGAGGATGCCCGCGCTTCAGCAACCCGTTCCCGTATTGCTCGGATTGAAGCGATTCTCAACCAGGAACTCGACGCCTATGAAGTCCGGCGTTTGCCGGTCAGCAGTCAAGTACTGTTGGCTGCCGTTGGCGGTACCGATGCCGTGGCGTTTCGTAATTTGCGGAAACGAATTTTGCAAGATTTGATTAATGCGGAATTCCCTCGTCCGCTGGGAGACCTGGTCACAGGTTTCACTTTTAACGATGATTTGGGGAAATTTCCATCGGAACGAAACCCTGTTGATGGATCGGCCAACAATGGTCTTCGGCAATGGTTGGATACG
Organism: Mariniblastus sp.; assembly: GCA_041745975.1. GTDB lineage: Bacteria > Planctomycetota > Planctomycetia > Pirellulales > Pirellulaceae > Mariniblastus. The sequence goes on along the minus strand of JBGTHU010000652.1, from coordinate 1,272 downwards.
AACTATGCTGGGTTGGGAACGAACATGGCCAATAATCTTTTGCCCAGCTCGGCGATCAGCTCTTGGGGGGATCCTCGATTGAATAGTCCTTTTTTCGATCTTCCCGGCGAGTATTTGTATGAAGTCCTGCAACGGGTCGACAAGGACGGTGTGCCCGCGATTGAGACATTGGGAGGATCGGCGTTTGGGGATACCGACAATGATGAATTTTTGGAGATCTTGGATGGTTGGAACGAGCCGCTGCTGTTTGAGATCGTGCAGGTTGACGCTCGCGAAACCCCCCCTAATTCCGGCGTTTTCATCGATGCGAATGACATTAATTGGATTCGTAAAAATCCGGAGACCGGCATGCCGGCTGGATACGTGCGCTTGAATCCAACGATTCCCCGCGATCTTTCGCAAATCCGTTTTCATGTTTACTCCGCTCGGCTTTTGGCGATCGACAACTAAGTTTAAGAGAAGGCAAATACATGACCAAGCAACATCCATTTCCGATCAGTCGATTTCGGATCGGAGTGACCCTGATTGAGCTGCTGGTGGTGATCACGATCATTGCCATCATCACTGCGTTGGCGGTTCCTCGCCTGCGGATGGTGGCAGAAGATCGTTCCGCCCGCGAGGCGGGGCGGATTGCCGCCAGCACGTTCGCTAAAGCGGCTCAACAGGCGGTGACCGATGGTACGTCGGGAGTTGTGATCGAATTGAATGGCAATATTTTCGATCAGGACAATGTCCTCTATGCCGGCACAGTGCTGTATATGAGCAAAGCGGTGCCATCCTATTCCGGCGATTCGCTGAATACGCAAGCTGAAAAAATCAGTGATTTTGTACTGAGAATTCCCCGGCCGATCGAACAAGACGCACGAGCGATTGTGATGTTGGGGGATGAGGTCACTGTCAACAATGGGTCGGCTCGGTATCGAATTATGGGCATTTCGAACTTCGTTGCAGGTGGCTTTCAATTTTTAGATTTGGCACTGTCGTCTGGCATCAGCAATGTGGCTGCCATTCCTCCCTTGCCGGGGATTGTGGCCAGCAGTTACCCGTTTGTAATTCACCGACAACCGCGAATTCAGGAATCAAGTCGCGTTGAGCTTTCCGAAGGTTATTTGATTGATTTACGGTATTCGGGTGAATTGATCGGCGACATGCCCTATGATGCGGTTCGAAATCCGCTGCCGGTGAGCGGTCCCCTGCCACGGCGGACGATTTTTCATGAGCCCTGGCCGAACCCCCTTCCACTTGCACCCACGACGCCGCGCAATCGCCAAA
>JBGTHU010000651.1:0-1882 GCA_041745975.1 Mariniblastus sp. | reverse complement strand
CCATTTTGAGGGTGTGGTTGACCGTTTGCTTTACTCTCTCACTCAAATGGTGCCGAAATTAAAATTAGATTTAGTTATTTAGATTTTGTTGATAAAGTTAGAACCAACTTTATAAATCCGAAAATTCTTTACCACAAATAGAAAATGCCCAATTCCCGAAGTGCGGCCAAACGGCTGCGACAACGAAAAGGTAGAACTCTCCGCAACCGGATGGTTAAAACCTCTTTGAAAACTCAGACTAAAAAAGTTCTGAAAGCCCTCGATGGCGGTGACGTGGTCGCTGCCGAAACCGAATTCCGCACTGCTGCCAAAAAGCTTGATCAGGCAGGGGCCAAAGGGGTAATTCACCCCAATTCAGCAGCCAGGAAAAAATCGCGACTGCAAGCGGCAATCAAACGCGTGAAATTGAGCGGCCAAGAGGGTTAATTGCCACTGGCGTTAACCGGTTCATCAGGGCGTTAGTATTTTTCAAGATCAAGTTAGCCTGAGGCGTCGGTTGGATCTGTTTAGGGATTTCCTTTGGAATCAATTATCCTGTAGAATCAACTAAACCTGGAATTGTATGTCGAATTGTTTCTGTCAAAAGTTATTGTAAGGAGAGTCATGGCTACTGAGTTTACAAGTGGAAATTTCCAAACAGAAGTTCTAGAGTCATCCAAGCCAGTTCTAGTCGATTTCTGGGCTTCTTGGTGCGGGCCCTGCCGTCAACTGACCCCCGTCATCGAAGAATTGGCTCAAGAAAACCAAGACGCAATCGTTGGCAAAATGGACGTTGATGCGAATAGCGATGTGGCTCAACAGTATGGGATCTCTGCCATCCCGACGCTGCTGCTGTTCAAAGATGGTGAAGTGGTGGAAAGATTGCAAGGTGTTCAACCCAAATCCGCTCTGCAAGCCGCGATCAATAAGTACATCGCCTAAATACTTCGTCGCTTGAACCTGAGAGATCAGATTTACCAACAGTCAAGTCAAATCAATTGAAGCCGTGCTGATCATGAATCGCACGGCTCTTTTTTTATTGACGCTTCCAAGCATTGCTTCGCCAAAGCAATTCGTTGAGTCGTCGGGCCTTGACCTCCCCAGTATATGTTGCTGGTAACAATTAGCGGTTTTGGCGTTAGCCCGACACGGATGTCCACTATCCGACATACACTCGCGAACAATTCGCGGATTTTGTCAGGCGATAAGTGACCGTGAACGGTTACAAAGGGTTTTATCGACCAACTGCAATCAAAACCAAGCGATCGTTTGCTGCCAGCTTGGATCGATTTGGCATTCGAAAACTCAACCCATTCCAGGTCAATCCGACTCAATCGATGCTCCCGTCCTGATTGGAGCTGGTTGGTTGGTAGAGCTCCAAAACCTTTAACGCGGCATCGTGGACTAAGGCGGCACCAAGTTCTTCAGCTGGAAAATCGAAGTCTAGAAATCGAATATTTGGTCCTGCCCCTCTCCCTTCCTGCGGTTTAGAATCGTCCATTTCTTCCAGCACTCTGATATCCGCGATGATATCGTTGCGAGCAAGATTGCCGTCGTTCTTTAAAAATATGAATGGCGAACCTAGTTTCACATTTCCGCCTTCTTTTTCAATCCGATGTTGAATAGATCGGGTTAATTTTTCGCGAGGCGAAGCGTTCGCGTCAACGATCGACTTTAGTCCAGGTGTCTTGATGGCCTGCTGGTCTTTAAGAATTGGTTGCATTCGATGAAGTAAAGCAACGACAGCCAAAGCTCGATTGCCTGAGTCTCTAAAATCCAAACGCCCGAAATCCCAATCTTGTAAACGCACTGCTGAGGAATTAGTTGAAGGAACCAGAAAATTTTTCATCAAACTGTCATTCTGTCCAGTAGATAGTACGATGTTAATCGGAAAGCCTCGTAC
>JBGTHU010000650.1:0-1584 GCA_041745975.1 Mariniblastus sp. | reverse complement strand
AGTCCAAATCTTTTTTTCATAAATTGTTATCGTCCGGCAAGTCGAACGAAATCATCGTTTTTAACCTTTGGTTTCAATCGGAACGGTTGGCCTTCTGCTCCAGGCGACAATCTCACACCAAATTGGTATAATAACGACAGCTTTCAAGCCATTAAATCCGAGTTCGACCGTATTCTTCGTTAACCGTCAAAACAGTCAAATGGCAGCATGAATTCAAGTGAACTAAATTCGAAAGTGAGGTGCGATGATGAAATCCTGGATTACAGAAAAAGAATATCGACAGGGTGGAGGCGAATCGGCTGGAGTCGCGATCAATGTCCCGTTTTTACAGGAGATCAAACAAGACTTCGAGTTTCGCCAGCTGTTGGAGCAGGTTTTTTCGTTGATTAAACAACAGCCGCCGCTCGCCCCCCGCATCGTCGCCGAATCACTAGCCACCGTTCGAGACCAGCTGGAAACCTATTTTGCCCTGGAGGAGTTCTATGGCTATTTTCCCATGGCCAGTGTGACCAACGCCACGCGATCGAATCAGGTCGCTAGCCTCAAAGCCGAACACGCAACGCTCTATTTGCAATTCGAACAAATTGTCGACACCTGCCAGCAGATTGTTTACCGCGAATGCAAACCGGAAATTACGTTGGCAAAAGTGTTGAGTTTGTTAGACCAATTTCGCTTGGATTTTATCAATCATGAGGAGCAGGAAATGACCTTGATGATGCAAATTTGCAACCAAGATGTGGGGGTTGGTGATTGACGCGAACGATCGATGGAAATTTGTTTACGACTTGTTGATATTATAGATTTTTGATTGAAATCGCTGCTTTTCCCCCAACCCCAAAGCGCAGCGGTACCGCATTGGGAGTGAGGGTTTCGAATTCAAAAGGTTAATGTTACGGGAAGATGCAACGGCGCTAGGGAGTCTGTTCTAGGGTGCACGACTTGGGCCTTTTGGCAAATGGGTCAGCCGAAATAGGTTGCTGGCACAACCGGCCCAATGCCATTCGTCTGCGACTCGAGCCAATCAGCGAGTCAAAAACGAACGCACGCCAACCAACTGTTCGATCGTCGCGAAGGGACGTTCGGTTGCGGCTGTTCGCTGTTTGTATTTCGCCTCCCAAGATGTCCAATCGACTTTCCGAAGGATCGCATCCACTAAGCGAAAAGAGTGCTCTGCCGGAACAATTTCGTCCAATTTCGTTGGGAAAAGCTCTAATTTTTCACGGGATTCTAAAGCTCGTGCCCATTCCATTTGTCCATTTCCTTACCAAAATAAATGATGGGCTTAAATATTCCGCGATCGAAACAAAACGCAAGCTCAAAGCACGCTCAAATGACCTATAAAATCAACAAGCCGTTTAGAATTTCCGTGGCGGGATAGTCGTCGGTTAGCTAACGTCGGAGATTGATTTTTTTCAATTCGATCCAACCTAGATTCGGCTGAACTGAAGACAAGCAAAATGCCCGTCGCGATAACACATCCCGATCACACCCCAATCACACCGCAGTCATATCGCAAATACACCCCCGTTAATGCAGATTTCGAAATGCTCCAAGCCCGCGGCGTCAATCGGCTGGAGTGTTACA
>JBGTHU010000649.1:0-3486 GCA_041745975.1 Mariniblastus sp. | reverse complement strand
GCCGATCCCGCATTTTCGATCGACGGATCTGGAAACGATTCAGCAGCGGATTGAATCAAAAAGCCCGTTGCTGTTTCAGCTTTTAGGTGTCTACGTCTACCGACGCCAGGTTTTGTTGGATTTGGCGGATCGCCCACCGGCCCCGATTGAAGTGGCCGAATCGTTAGAGCAATTGAGAGCATTAGATACCGGTTTCCAAATTCGGGTGGTCTCTGTCGATCATCAGACCAAGGGCATTGATACTCGCGAAGATTATGACGCCTTTGTTAAACGCGTAATGATGCGAATCAATGCGATTTGACAAAAAGCGCGACCGCTTGAGTCGCTATTAAAATCGCCGTGTTTAATGTAAAACGTGTAACTGTTCACTCGTTGTTTGCCGCTTTACCAAATTGACGGAAATCGCCGGGAGCTTCGACCTCCCTTCCTGCCCGTGAATGGTTACTGTAAAACTATGAGATTAAAGATGACCGACAAAGATTATTTTTTGATAGAATCATGACAAAACATATTTTCGTAACCGGAGGAGTGGTCAGTTCGCTGGGAAAGGGCTTGACCAGCGCTTCGATCGGTATGTTGCTGGAGCAGCGTGGACTGAGTGTGCGGATGCAGAAATTGGATCCCTACATCAATGTTGACCCTGGAACGATGAGCCCCTACCAGCACGGAGAGGTTTACGTCTTGGATGATGGTAGTGAAACCGATTTGGATTTGGGGCATTACGAGCGGTTCACTCACGGCCCGTTGACTCGAAAATCAAATTTCACCACGGGTCAAATTTACTTGCGAGTGATTGAGAAAGAGCGGCGAGGGGAATTTTTGGGGAAGACGGTTCAAGTCATTCCCCATATTACCAATGAAATCAAGAGTTGTATTGCCACTTTGGCCGGGGATGGCGTCGATGTGGTGATTACCGAAATTGGGGGGACAGTCGGTGACATCGAAAGTTTGCCTTTTCTTGAGGCGATTCGTCAATACTCACTGGAAGTCGGCAAAGAGAATTGTCTGTATATTCATTTGACATTGGTGCCTTATTTAAAGGCAGCTGCTGAGTTGAAGACCAAACCAACCCAACATTCTGTCGGTTTGCTGCGTCAAATCGGAATTCAACCGGACATCTTGATCTGCCGTACCGAGCGGGAATTGTCGGTGGCAGACTGTGAAAAAATTGCCTTGTTCTGCAATATTTCAGTGGATGCCGTGATCGAAGAAAAAGATAAAGATTTTTCGATTTACGAGGTGCCGTTGAGCTTGGTCGATCATGGCTTGGATAAACTGATCATTAAAAAATTGGGTTTACCCAAAGGTGATTTAGATCTTGAGCAATGGCGAGACCTACTGTTTCGCTTGCGTAATCCCGAAGCAGAAGTCAGTATCGCGGTGGTCGGTAAATATGCTGAGCATCGTGACGCATATAAATCGATCTACGAAGCTTTGGATCATGCTGGAATCGATCGACGGACTCAAATTCGCATCGGACGGATTCAAAGCGAAGACATCGAACAGGAGGGAGCCGACCGACTCCTCGCCGGTTACGATGGCGTCTTGGTTCCCGGTGGTTTTGGTGAACGTGGCATTGAAGGGAAGATCGAAACCATCCGTTGGGCCCGCGAGAAAAAAGTTCCTTTTTTGGGAATCTGTTTGGGGATGCAGTGTGCTGTGATCGAGTTCGCACGAAATGTGGCAGGGATGGAGGCTGCCAATTCGACAGAATTTGACAAAGACAACCCATTTCCCGTAATTTGCCTGTTGGATGAACAGCAAAACATCACGGACAAGGGGGGCACGATGCGTCTGGGAGCTCAGCAATCGTTGGTCGTCCCAGGTAGTAAAGCGTTTGATTGCTACGGGATAGAAATGATTTCCGAACGACATCGACATCGCTACGAGTTCAATATTCAATTTCGGCAGGCCTTGGAAGAGGCTGGATTGGTATTGGCCGCGACCAGCGAAAATGGGTCACTGGTGGAAATCGTCGAAGTCAGCGACCACCCCTGGTTTGTTGCAGTGCAGTTTCATCCTGAATTCAAGTCAAAACCGACGTCCGCCCATCCACTGTTTGCTGGTTTTGTACAAGCGGTTCGTCAGCGATTGCTGCAAAAACAAACGCAATCCGTGTAAGCTCAAATGGGCTCAAAGGAGCTTAAATGAGCGCCATCAACCCCCATCGGCCTACATTAACGGGCATTAATTTTTTTCACTTTTTTTATTGAATGGTTTTCAAGGAGATATTTATGATTAACCCAGAACAATCAGAAAACGAAGAAACACGAATCATTGTTGATGAGGATTGGAAATCTCAAGTGGAGAAGGAAAAAGAGAAACTCCGCGAGCAGCAAGATTCCAATGGCGATGCTCAAGACAACCAAGCAGGGGCAAGAGGAATGCCGCCGGCATCCTTTCCGGTGCTCGTATCTACCTTGGCAACTCAGGTAATGGGGACGCTGGGGATGTTTGCCGATCCCCAATCGGGTCAAGCGTATGTCGATCCGATGGCGGCCAAGCACCTGATTGAATTGATGGCGGTGCTGCAAGAAAAGACAGCGGGTAATTTGACCGCGGAAGAATCTCAGATGCTGGAACAGGCGTTGCACGAATTGCGATTAATTTATGTGGAAGTAACCAAGCAATTGGTCGCCGCCGGGCATCAGATAGATTCTGCTGCACCCACCCAGCCTGCCGCACCGAAAAAGCCGATTATCGAACTTCCCTGATTCCGGGGACGGTCACAAACCGATAGATGAGAGTGTCTTATGAGCGACTATGTTTTTAAGCCAGCCAATCAATGGCGGCTTCCATCCCCCGGGCCGTCTCTTGATATTCATCGAAGTCAAATCACCAATTTGTTAATTTCTGCCGGTACCCGAGCATCCTCTCAGTCCCACCAGGCTAATCCAACTTTAGCCATTTTAGGTGCGGGACCTTGTCAAGATATCGACCTTCCAAAATTGTTGGATCAGTTTGGATCGATTCAATTGGTTGACCTTGATCACCACACTTTGCAACAGGGCGTCGAGCGGCAGAAGATCTCGAATCATCCGAAATTAAAATTGTTGGCTCCATTTGATTTGACGGGTATCGATGGATGTTTATCTCAATTTTCATCGCTGCCGGCCTATAAAGCCAATCAGTTGATCGTCGAGATGTTGGATCGCATCGATGAGTTTCGTTGGGAGCCGGTCGATCGAGAGCTGGATGTGATTGCCTCGACCTGCTTGCTCAGTCAATTGATATCGCAAGTAGTGGAAAATGTCGGTGAGCAACACGAGAATTTTGTGGAGTTGATTCAACGTATTCGTCGACAGCATTTGCAATTGATGGCCGATCATTTGGCAGTGGGTGGTTGGCAACGCTGTGAAGCATTTTTATGCGGCATTTTTCAGCTTCAGTTCGCGAATTTTTTTGCGATGTTCTGGCGTGATCATAGTTACTGTCGGATCGCCTAGTGGTTTGTGATCTTTGCTTCTTGGTCGATAGCGAGCTCTT
>JBGTHU010000648.1:0-6231 GCA_041745975.1 Mariniblastus sp. | reverse complement strand
TCGTTTCTCAACCGTTTGTTTGATCATCCCACTCCCAATATGACCGGGCTGATCAATTGGGTCGGCGAAGGGGTCGAAGCGGATTTGTCCGCCATTGAAAAATTCGATGTCGACGGACGTCCATATCTATTCGCGGCTGTCCGTCCCGAACCACCGCCCGGTGGCAATCTTAGATTGCAAACAATGGACATGCAATGGATGAATATTTTGATTTGCGGCGGATTGGTTTTGATGGGATTGTTGTTTTTGCGATCAACTGTAATTGCGAAGATTGTTGTCGGGCTGTTGGTCGTCGCTGCTTTGATTTTTGTCGGCACCGTATTTCCTTTAGTTACCGAGCATTTGATGGGAGATGCCTTTTGGGCCACGTTCGGATTGGTAGCTATTGTCTGGATTAGTACCAGCTTATTGCGATTGACGAAATCAAAATCGCGAACCGAATCAGCCGGTCAGAGTTCGAGACAAGAGTACGAGCGTTCGCGTTCTCGTCCTTCAGATCGTTCCCGTCGTCCAAATCGTTCGGGCTCGACCGAAGAACCGTTGACGACCAACGACCAAAATGACGCGAAGACTGTCACTTCCGAACCCACCAGAAAAAAGGATGCTGAACCAAATATTGATTCCGATAAACAGGAGGGCCGTTAGTCATGACGATCAAAATGAATTGTGCTGTGGCAAATCGAGGGAAATGCCGGAGTTCGATCGGAGTGATGAAATCGAGCGGACGATTGTTATTGGGCTTTTTAATCATGCTCTGCGGATGTTTTTCCGTATTGGCCCAAACGGCATCCGAACATTCCCTTCACCCGTTTTCCAACCGAGTTAACGATATCCAAGATGTCGAAGGTGTCCAAGAGGCACTGAGGAAAATTTACGTTCCCCAAGATGAATTGAATCGCCTGTTGGATCGAATAACCGACAGGGTCATGATTTCCCGACAAGAGTATCAGGAATTGCTTGAGGCGGCTCGAAAATCGAAAGAGTCGCAACCTCCAGTGACGGGAGGGTTGCTGGCCGCCAGCTATCAAATTGATATCCGTTCTGGCGTGGCCGAAATTGTCGGAGAGCTGGACTTCGAAACCTTGACCCAGGGTCTGAGTGAAATCGAACTACCTCTGGAACAGGTCGCTGTCCGCCAAGCCCGTTACCTGGATGAGGATGCCGGTTCAAATCGAACAACATTTAATCAACCACCGCTGTTGTATCGGCATGAAAATGGTGTCTCGGTTATGTTGGTCAAGCAAGCCGGCAAAGGGCAATTGGTTTTGACCATGCAGTCTCCCGTAACGACAACCGCTGCCCAACAAACATTGACGTTTCGAATCCCCTTGCCCGCATCATCCCGTGTTCGCTTGACGGTGCCGGGGAATGTCGAACTTCAATCCGGCGCAGCGGTGATACAACGCGACTATGACGACGCCAGCGAGATTACGACGTTCGAACTTTTGCTGTCCGATGGTCGGGTTGAATTGCGGCTTTCATTGAACAATCGCCAGGACATCGACCAACACATCGTAATGGCGCACAGCGTCGTCGCTCATCGCCTGACGCCCAAGCGACAAGAAATCGCCATGACCACTTCACTGTCACCAATCTTCGGTAGTATCGATCGAGTCGAAATGGAGATCCCGGATGGCTTTGAAATCAACCAATTAGAATCGGAATCGATCGCCCAGTGGGAAGTCGTACCCGCAGCAATGACCGATGAAGCTGATGAGGTTGATGAAACTGCAATGGCCGATCGGTCGCGGCGGTTGAAAATTCGATTACATCAATCCACTAGGGAATCGTTGGTCATGAAGATTGTCGCTAGCAAAGCGGAGCCGGCGATCGACAATTGGACTGCACCGCAGATCAAACTGCTGGGCGTTGCCGGGCATGCCTCGGTGGTCGGGTTGCTGGTCGATTCCCAACTGCAAGTTAATGACATCAACCAGCAGGGCTTGATCTCTATCGATCACAGCGCCTTGCTGATTTCGATGCCAGTTGGAATGGCGGCGTTTGGAGATAATCCGGCCTACGTGGGTGGGGCCTGGTATTCGCCGCAATCCGATTATCAACTGGATGGACAAGTCGCAGCGATGACGGCGGAGTTGATCGTCAAATCGAATTCTCGTCTTCAACTTGATGATCAACAATTGACACTTCAAGGAGGTTTAGAAATTCGCAGTTTGTACGATTCCCGATTTGGTTTTAAGCTATCTTTTCCAGCTGGTTTTCGCATCAATGAACTGACAGATAGGATGGGTAATCCAATCCGGTTTGATCGACTGGATGGGGAACTAGCGGACGAGTCAGAACAATCCATTGATTATTGGGTTTACCTCAAATCGCGCATTGATGCCAAACAACCGCTTCGATTGTACTACGTGGCACAATCGACCCCAGCGGGTTGGTTGGAAAATTGGAGCAAGCAAACGGTTCGGTTTCCTGCGTTGCGGATCGAGGGACAAACCAGCCACAGCGGTTCGATTGCCGTAATGGCGAAAACGGATTGGTCACTGCGTCCAACCGCATCAGAGGATTTGACTTTGTTAGATGAGTCTGAGAAGCGACGATTGGGATACCAAGAAGGTGATGTGTTAATGGCATATCGATTTGATCAACCCGATTATGACTTGAACTTGGAATTGGAACGGTTGAAGCCGATCATTGCCTCTCGCAGCTATAGCGTCTACAAAATCAAGGCTGATCAATTGACAGTCAAAGCTGAAGTGGTTTTTGATGTACGGCAGGCTCCCGTGGATCGGGTTGATATTGAATTGCCACTGTCGACTCCTCAATCCGTTTCGTTCACGTCAGAGATTGAATTGAAAGAGTCATTCAGTTCAGACACCGATTCCGCTCGGGTTTGGACAGTGCAATTGGGAGATCGTCAGCATGGAATCTTTCGTATTTTTCTGGAGTACAAATATCCCTTGGACTTGGATGATGCGGTCGATTTGAAATTGTTACCGATTCGCACTGGCAATGCCGTGTTGCAAACGGGCTGGATTTCCATCGAGGGAGATCCGGAGCTGGATGTTGAGATCCAATCTAACGGGCGCTCGGTTGATATGGATGAATTGACTGAACCGAGCTTATCACTGGGGCGATTTGCGTTGGGTACATTTTCCGGTAAGGCTGAAGATTTATCGGTCGACGTGAACGTTTCGCGCCGGCCGGGCTTTCCGCTGCCATCGGCCATCGTTACTCGCGGTGAGTTGGTCACTTCCGTTTCCATTGGTGGAAGATCGCAAACGGCGGCTCGTTTTCTGTTGGCGACTCGGCAACAGTCGTTTATTCGAATAGAACTTCCGGTTAATGCGACGCTGTGGGCCTTGCAGTTGAATGGCAAACCGGCCAAGGCTCAAAAACAAGACGATCAATTACTGATTTCGCTTGATGATGAAATTGGGAGTGGTCCGATCGATGCCGACAGGTCCCGTTCAGATCAACTCGATCTGCAAATCGTCTACGAAATCCCTTCGACTGAACTGGCTGCCGGCAGACTTCAGTTCGACAACATTAATCGTTGCGCGGCACCCAAGCTGTGGCTGACCAATTCCTCAACTTCCGATCAACTGAAATCGGCATTGGACGAAAGCCCGATTCCCTTAATCGATCTCCGTTGGCGGTTGATTTTACCAGAGGGATACTCGATCGGATCGAATGGTACTGACTTTGAGCGGGTCGGCTCCGATCGAAGTACAATTGTCGACCGATTGTTTGATTGGTTTGTAAAGTTTGGCGGTGGAATCGGAGCAAGCAATCCTTGGGTCAAATATGCAACTCTTGAAACCGCACCAGCCAGTAAAATTGCCGACGATAGGTATCTGGCTGACGACGTTCAAGCGGAGCTATTTTCTTATAACATTACGGGTAAGGATATGGATGGCAAACCGCAATTAGTTCCAGGGAGAGCTGCGGGGAGTGTTGCAGAGGATAAAGCCTTTGAGAAATTAACCGATTCAATTAAAAAGCAATCTGATGAATTTAATCAGGGAGACGGAACTCGATTTGCCCCCAAAATTAGTCTGGAAATTCTTCAATCGCTTGCCGTTCAACCTGACGACCAGTTGTGGGCGTTGAAAGGGATGCGGAGTTTACAGATTCAACTTACCGAAGCAGGGAATGCTTACGATTTTTTCAATTTGGGCGAACAACCAGAATTGAGTCTGCAGGTGGTTCACCGATCGTACCTGGAACGGATCGCATTCGGCATCTCGATTGTGTTGCTGGCCGTAGGGATCATGTTGATCCGATTCTCTGCTGGGGTTAAATTTCTCTATCTATCCCTGTTGTTAATTGGAATTGGCGCGATCCATACGTTTTTTAATGAATCTCCGCTTGTCGGCCCGGTAGTTGATGGCGGAATCATCGTGATCTTGTCATTGGTTTTGTTTTATTTGGTAAATGTTATCGGGTCTCATTTGCAAAAAGGTTTTTTTTCGATTGGAAGAGCATTCAAAAGTACATCCACCGCGACGATTTTCTCTTTAATGGTGTTTGGTGGATACGATTTGGATTCGGCATCCAGCCAATCAGTTGTTGATGGCCACCCTGCCAATCCGCACATGTCTATCAACCCCGCGGCGTCTTCCGACAACGACCGATCGTTATTGGCCCAAGATGCAGTGATTGTTCCCTACCTGTTGGAGGGCGATCAAGTCCAGCCATCGGATGTGCAATGGCTGGTGCCGCTAGGTCATTATCTACAATTGCAAAAAAGGATCGATCATACGCGGATGTCCGGCCAGCTGAATAGCCGGTTGAAGGAAACTGGATTTATCCTCGGGTCCGCCGACTATCGACTGGATCTTTCGCTGGAACAGGATTTGACAATCGCCGGAAAGATCCAAATCGAATCGTTGGTTGAAAATATGGTAATCATTCCCTTACCTTTTTCCGGAGCCAGCATTGTTAGCGCAAGCGTTGACAGCACCATGGCTGATGGAACCATTGTCAACGGTCGACCTGCCAACCTGCAGACGACCATTCATGACGATTCCCTCGAACAATCGAACAACCCTCCCTCCAAAAAGGAAACGTTACAGATTCAAGGGCGTGGTGTTCACGTGTTGAATGTGGTCTGGCAAGCCAAGCCTTCCCGTTCGGGCGGTTGGCGAGAAATCGATTTGCTGTTACCGTTCGCCCTTACCCAACAAGTGGAAATGGCGACCGCTGAAAAATCTTTAGAAGTTCGATTTCAAAATGAATCCGATCAACGGACCGTTGAGTTGACACCAGATCAAACCACCAAAACGATTCTCGATTCCCAGGGCCGGCTCAGGTTCCAGTGGAAACCAGTTACCGAAACAACGTCCGGGCAACAAAGCTTGATTGCCGAATCAACAGCGGAACTCGATATACGTGAAGATGGATTACGTTTGAAGTGGGGCGTTCAACTTTCTTTTCGCGGCTCAGAAATGGACACTTTCAGTCTTAAGGTTCCCGTTGATTTTTTGGTTGAAAACGTAACGGGTAACAATATTCGCGGTTGGAATTTAATTCCCGATGCGAATTCGGCTACGGCCGGTCAGAAACTGGATGTAACACTCTTGGGAACCGCCAAAGATCGCGAATCGTTTACGATTTGGATGTCCCATCGAGACTATCGTATCGACCGCGAACCGGCGTTGCTGATCGCGCCGCAAGTAGAAATTGAATCAGCGGCCCTGCATCAAGGAACATACTCGATCCGTCGCAGTCCGCTGATTGAATTGAAGACGGGTGAACTTCAATCGGCTCGACGCATCGACGGCAGCGGCAGTTCAGCCGATAGCACGGCCAGCCTTCTTCAATCCGATCGAACTCCGCTCGGCTTGGTATCCTTTCAACAGTTTCAGTTTGTAAGCTGTCCTTTCCAAATTGAATTAATTGCGCAACAACTCCCTGCCGATTGGAAAGCGGAGTTGTTTAATGTCGTGAGGGTAGGTGCCACCTTGGCCAGCGTGGAAAGTAAAATTAATATTCAACAAATACGCCAACCGCTGCACGAAATTTCTATTCTGTTACCCGTTGGCAGTCAGCTGCGAAGTCTACGAGCCGGAATGGGAGAGCGTGTGACGACCAAAGCTACCCAGCAAGGGATTCGTGTTCATCTGGCCTTTCCACGTGGTATCGAACAGGATTTTTCAATCTTTTTGAATGCGGATTTAGGCGAATTCAGAGGTCAGGCTCCCTGGCAATTGCCGCGGATCGTTGTGCCCCAAGCGAAACAGCAGCAGAGCCAGATTGCGATTCAATCAG
>JBGTHU010000647.1:0-2468 GCA_041745975.1 Mariniblastus sp. | reverse complement strand
GAATACAATTCGTTGACTGCCACAGGTTCCCAATTGCAGCAAACCCCCTCCGATATCAAATCGATATCCTACTTCTTTTCCACCAGCAACGGAGGACAGCCGCCCGTATTTCAGTTCGAACAAGCAGCTCCCGGAGGTTTGTATCGGCGAGAAATTGATCGAGCTGTGGCAACGTTTGCTGGAGAAACGGGAGTTGTTTCCGAACCGGATGACAACGCCAAATTAATATCCCCCGAAGTGGCTGAAATTCGCTTTCGATATTTTGACGGTAGTGATTGGAATCAAGAATGGGATTCAGTCGAACGCAATGGATTCCCGTTGGCGGTAGAAGTGGTGTTAGTCATCGATCCTTCTCGGACGATGAAAAACGATTTAACCTATTCTTATCAAGGGTTTGATAACCAAACCATGGAGCAGTTCCGAACCGTGATCCATCTTCCTTTATCAGAAATAATTCCGGTGGAGTAATTTATGATGCCTGTGAAAGTTTTGGGCGAACCAGAATAGTAACCGCTCATGGGCAGGTAGGGAGGTTGAGGCGCCAGCCAATGAGTTCTTCACCAATGAATTCTTCGCCAATGCCATCCATTGAGTAGACGTTGTTTCGGCAGGAGACCTCAAACTCGCAGCAAAATTCGCCGATTTTGTGAGCCGATAAATTGCCCTTAAACAGTTACACAAACAAAAGATCCGCCCCCGTTTCAAACAGACGAAAAAAAATGAAATCAAAAATGAAATCAAAAATTGAATTCTTGAAATTAATTTCCGGGCGAAAGGGGCCGATGGCAACCGCTTCCGGCGCAAATCGGCTTGCCGTTCTTCCTCCGCCTTGCCGTGATCGCTACCGATGCGGCGGATTACTCCATCGTCCTCAAGACGGTTTCGTGATTCTGATCGTGTTGGTGACCGTGGTTGTGTTGACGCTTTCGGTTTATACGTTCTTGGGGTTGATGCGGATCGAAGACCAAACGACCCGGCTGATGACAAAACGTTATCAGTCAAAGTACTTGGCCGATTCTGGCGTCGATTATGCTCGACTTTTTCTATCGGGAACGGAAGAAGAAATTGGGGCGAGAGGTGGTTGGTGGGACAATCCGGAACGTTTTCAGGCGATCCCGGTGGCAACGGATGTTAGCGACCCCAAACAAGTCGGAATGTTCTCCATTATCGCTCCTGGCATGGATGACGACGGATTGCCTTTCGGGCACCGGTTTGGGTTGGTCGATGAAAGCACCAAGCTCAACTTGAATGTCTTACCGATATTGGATCAAATTATGCCTGGTTCCGGACGAGAGATGTTATTGGCTCTTCCTGACATGACCGAGGAACTGGCGGACGCGATTTTGGACTTCATTGACCCGGATGATGATACCCGGGACTATGGCTATGAAAACAGCTATTATTCCTCGATGCAGCCGCCTTATGAGGCCAAAAACGGTCCGCTAGATAGCTTAGAGGAGCTATTATTAATTCCTGGGATGACCCCCCAATTGTTGTTTGGTATGGATACCAATCGGAATGGGATTCTCGACCCGGATGAAATGGCGACGGGCAATGTATCCGGTCTGGATGCCGACATGTATCTGGGCATGGCGAATTACATAACGCTATACAGTAAAGAAAGCAATTTGAATGCGGAAGGTTTGGTGCGGGTCAACATCAATGCAGATGATTTGGAGCAATTGCACGACGACTTGAAAAGTGCTTATAATGATGACTGGGCTAATTTTGTAATCTACTATCGCACCTCGGAAGAGGGGCCACAAGTAGGAGCCCCCACGGAGGAGTCGGCCACCATACTCCCAGCCAGCCGCTTTCCTATCGATTTTGAGAGCGTCGAGAGCCGGCGCAAATTTACTTCGATTTTGGATCTGGTGGACAGCTACATTCCAGCTAATGACCTTGAAAACTTGTTTCCCTACATGGAATCGCCCGTTACGTTAATCAATATGGGAGCAACGATGCCGATTTTGATGGAAAACATGACCACCAACGAAGGGCTGACGATTCCTGGACGAGTCAATATCATGAAGGCCCCTCGAAAAATTTTAGAGGGAATTCCCGGTTTTGACGAAGAAATAATCCAAAAAATCATGGAAGAGCGACTAAAATGGCAGGACGATGTTTACGACATCAACAAAAACCGCAAGTACGAAACTTGGTTAATGGTCGAAGGAATTGTTGATTTGGCAACCATGAAATCGATTTTACCGTTCGTTTGTATCGGCGGTGATGTCTATAAAGCGGAAATTGTGGGTTATTTTGCCGATGGAGCCGGAACTTCTCGGATAGAAGCGGTGTTTGATACTACAGTTCCTATCCCTCGGTTATTAAACTGGAAAGATAAAAGTCACTTGCCGGCGGCTTTTTCGGTTGAGGTTTTGGGAACTCCATTGATACAGAACGTTAATTGAATAGTTAAACAGTAAGTCAGTCAGATTATGCCATTAATTGCTTTAGAATTTGAA
>JBGTHU010000646.1:0-3459 GCA_041745975.1 Mariniblastus sp. | reverse complement strand
TTGACGAATTCATTGTTGATTACAATGTGATCAATGGAAATTGGGGAGACGTTTTCGGGACAAACTCCTCAGGGGCAGCTGGTTCATCGTTTGATGGGTTTGCATTCAATGTCGCGTTGTTTGGTGGTGCGACGGGAACGGTTGACATAGAAGGCGGCGCCGTACAGATCATGTTGGGCGGGGGCCCCCAGGCTTTAACCGCTGGAATCAACGATTTCCGGAATGTTGCATTAGCTACTGACACTTCAGCCCGATTCACTTTTAGAGAGACAAGCGGTAGTGGATTACTGGTACTGACGGGAACTCAAGCAATTCCCGAACCCACTGCATTGCTACTCGTTGGTTCCGTATTAGCATTAGGGTTGGGTCGGCGGCGTAGATAGAGCCATCACCAATAATGTTATTGACTTTGCTCTCGCTTTATTAAGGCGAGAGTTTTTTTTTTGCCAAACACGGCATGCTTGTCCTTGCTTTTCCTTGCTTCCTCAGTCGGTTTTTCGTTCTGATTTTGAAATGTGACTATTCTGAAATGGACATTCAAGCTATATTGAGCGTCTTCAATGAGGATCAGCGAAAGTGTCTATGCTTACCAACGAAATACGACAAAAATATCTCGATTTTTATCAATCCAAGGGGCACACCTTGGTCGCCAGCGACGTGTTGGTTCCCAAGTGGGACCCGACTGTGTTGTTCACTCCGGCGGGAATGAATCAATTCAAGGATCACTTTTTAGGTAAAGTCGATCTCCAATTTACTCGCGCGACCAGTTGTCAAAAATGTCTTCGCACGGGAGATATTGAAAACGTGGGTCGGACCGCCTATCATCACACGTTTTTTGAGATGTTGGGAAATTTCAGTTTTGGAGACTATTTCAAACGGGAGGCCATCCATTGGGCTTGGGAATTTTTGACGGCGAAGCAGTGGTTGGCCATCGATCCCGACCGTCTTTCGGTTTCCGTTTATCAGGATGACGATGAAGCCAGCGATATTTGGGAACGCGAGATCGGGTTGCCGCTGAAGCGGATCGCTCGACTGGGCGAACATGATAATTTTTGGCCTGCGGGAGCGCCGACGGACGGACCTGATGGTGTATGTGGCCCGTGCAGCGAAATTTTTTTTCATCCCGATGGGGGAGATGAATGCGAGATCTGGAATTTGGTATTTACCCAGTTCAATCGGCAGGGTGATCCGCCCAACAATTTGAACCCTTTGCCTAACAAGAACATCGATACCGGGATGGGGTTAGAGCGAATTGCGGCGACATTGCAAGGGGTCACGACCAATTTTCATATCGACATTCTAAAACCATTGGTCGTCGCGGCGGCGGAAGTCGTCGGTGTCGAGTATCAGGCGGATAGTGAAAACGGTCGCCGCTTAAGACGCATTGCCGATCATGTGCGGGCTTGTACCATGGCGATTCATGAAAATGTTTATCCGGGGGCCAACAAAGAAGAATACGTCATTCGACGTCTGTTGCGGCGAGCGGTATTGCAGGGACATGAAATGGGCTTGCGAGACCCATTTTTGTTCCAGTTGGTGCCGCAAGTGGTTACCCTGATGGGCGATCCCTATCCCGAACTGCGACAGACTGCGGAACGAGTCGCTCACGTCGTGAAGAATGAGGAGCAACATTTCTTGGGAACGCTGGATGCGGGGTTGGCCAAGATCACCACGATCTTTCAACAGATGCAAGCGTCCAATCGATCGACCGTTGACGGCCAAGAAGCCTTCGATCTGTATCAGACGTTTGGGATTCCAGCCGAATTGTTCGCTTCGATGGCCGCTGAAAAAAAATGTGCGTTTGATTGGGATGGATACCAAGGCGCGTTGAAACAACATGGGCTCGATAGCGGTGCGGGATCGAAAGGGGTGATGGGTGACTTTGGCCCTTTGGACGAGATCAAACGCGAGACGAAATCGACTTCATTTTTGGGCTATCAAACCGATCGTTCCCCTGCCGTCGTCTGCGGTTTGATGGTGGAAGAGGTTTGCAATGAACGGGGAATTACCACAGGCTTACAACAGCGAGTGGCCGAAATGCACCACCTTGCGGCCGAACAAGCGGAGTTGGGGATACGTCAATTTGTGGTCTTGGATCAATCACCGTTTTACGCGGAGTCGGGCGGCCAGGTTGGCGACCAGGGTCAAATTGTCGGTGAGGCGGGAACGTTTCAAGTTCAAGATACTCAAAAATCGGGTGATGTCATCATCCATATCGGACGTCTGCTGCAAGGAACGATTCGCCAAGGGGATACCGTTACGGCTGAGGTCGATCAAGGACGGCGCGATGCGATCCGGCGAGCCCACTCGGCCACCCATGTGCTCCATTACGCTTTGCAACAAAGTCTGGGCCAACACGCTCAACAACGCGGCTCGAAAGTAGTCGATGACTTGTTGCGATTTGATTTCGCCAATTTGGAACCCGTCACGTTTGATCAATTAACTCAAATCGAATCCTTGGTCAACCAGAAAATTGAAGCGGGGGGAATGGTGACCGCTGACGTTTTACCGCTCGATCAAGCTCGGCAAGCCGGTGCGATGATGTTGTTCGGAGAAAAGTATCCCGATCCTGTCCGCATGGTCTCGATTGCGGAATTCAGCAAGGAGCTCTGCGGCGGTATCCACGTCGATCGGATCGAGGAGGTCGAATCGTTTGAGATCACGGTGGAAGAGAACATTTCAGCCGGTACACGGCGAATCCAGGCAATCACGGGTAAACGAGCGGCGGAGCATCGGAATAATACGCTCCAGGTTGCCAGCGCGTTGGGCCGCTTCTTTGGCCTGCCCTTGTTCCAAGTTCCAGCGAAGGTCGCAGAACTGCAGACTTTGGTCAAGTCGTTGAAAAAACAGGGAGGCAGTGGTAGCTTGCAAGTCGGTGCAGAAATTGAAAAAATCAACCAACCTCCGGTCGAAATTAGCGATCCGCAAATTTTTAGCGATGCCAACGGGAACCCGATGGGCTATTTTGACGTAAGAGATGCGCTTAAAAAGATCAGCCAGGGACTGAATGTGGCCCTTCCCGATTTAAAAAATCGCTTGATTTCGCTACGGCAGGAGGCCTTATTGTTGCTAGAAAAGATACAAAACAGCCCAAAAGTAGACTTGGATATCGGTCATCTTATTGCCCAAGCCGAGCATTTAGATCAAGATATAAGCGTCATTATTCACCAATTGCCGGAATCTGATCCAGCCCAAGTGAAAATCTGGATTGACCAAATTCGCAAGAAAAAAGAGAACTTAGCCATCTTTTTTGCAACCCCTCAAGGGGCGCAAAAGGTAATGGTGATAGCGGGAATCAGTCAATCTTTGGTTAAGCAAGGCTTGCATGCCGGTGATTGGATCAAGCAGGTGGCTGCTGCGGCGGGAGGCCGAGGGGGTGGGAAGCCGGATATGGCTCAGGCTGGTGGAATCGATATTGACCAACTGCCGGTTGCCTTGGCAGCGGCCAGGGAGTTCTTG
>JBGTHU010000645.1:0-4542 GCA_041745975.1 Mariniblastus sp. | reverse complement strand
TTGAACCTACGACCTCGAGGTTATGAGCCTCGCGAGCTACCGGGCTGCTCCACCCCGCATCAAAATAATAACATGTTGATCCGCGGTGTCTACCCCCTCAAAAAATATTGAGGGAGCTAATTTCTGGGCTGTTCTTCGTGTTACACTCCTTTCGTGGAGCGGCTGAGAATCTATAGTCGCCCGCCTCTCCGAGCCGAGCTAGTTAGAAATAGCCACTAAGACAAGAGTTTTTTGAGTGTTTTTTGGCTCGGCGCGCCATTTGGCTCGGTGTGCTTTCCAACTCGGCGCGCCTTTTGGCTCGGCGTGCCTTCCGACCCGGAAAGGCTGTGATTTAATTGCGATTTGAGTACATCAGCTTTCCCTCTAAGGCGGATTATTGAAATTTCGAATTGTCCATCATTGGATATACCTCCCTGGGCAATTCTGAAGGGCTGCTGTGATAGTCTGTCGAGCCGAAACAGCGTCAGGCCGTGATTTCGAAACTCTGCATGGGGGGCCGAGCGCGATTATTGTTAGGCCAACAAAAAAACACTAGCCGTGGCGTTCGCGATTGGAGGACCAGAGATTCCATCGGAGACGCGTTGGTCTAGTGTTTTTTGGATTGCAAACAGCACGCAGCCAAGTGGGAATCCTGGGCAGCCAGCTTTATTTCTGTTATTGAGTAACAGCTGTTTACTGGATGCGATGTTTACAAGCTAATGCTTCCTAGTTTTAATCGGATAAGGGCGTTCTCTTTTTTAGCTAAATCAGATCGGTTTTCTAGATTTGACGTGTTGCCCCCTGTCGATCAGGAGGGAAATGAGGCTGCCCATCAATTGCCTGGGTTGTTCTCTTTATTCGTCATGGACATCAAGCGCTGCGCGAGCTCTTTTTGACATACGTTTCGGGGACGTAACCACCCTGTGATTCCCAACGGGAGTCAATCAGGCCGTAAATTTTTGACTAATCGTTACGAATGAAACCTTGCAACGTTAAAACCCCCCCCAAGAAAAGTACGGGCCAACACAACCAACGAGGAGGGTTGATAACTTTCGTTGCCGACAATTGATTCGGCAGCAGATTGACCTGAGCCTCGCGGTTACCGTAATAGGACGCCTGTTGAATGGATTGCGTGTAAGATTCAGGAGAAAGGTTGGGTTCCGCCAGGTAGACCGGCCCCCCGTGTTCGGAAACAAAATTAGAGAATCGCGGAGTCAGTCGGTAGCTTTCAACAACATTAAGCTGAACACCGACCATAATTAGAACAAACCCGACGGTCATTATGCTGATTCGCCGCATCGTGTTACCCTTCCTATCGACAGGTTGAATTGATACGTCCGTTTGCAGCGACCAGAACTCCTTCTCTCAATCCCGCAATCCCAAGATCTTGAATGATTATCGGGTGCTTGGCGGGAATTCATCACCACCGATATAGGATTGAGCCATCGAATTGTCCGAGTTCAAGAGCAAAATAACGTACGCACCGATGGCTGGGATTGTGACGTTTAAATCAATTGATTAGACTTTGCGGTGGATCGGGCTGGGTAGGCGAAATCGTTTGGTAAATAGTTTGACCGTCCAATTTTCAATGAATGATTATGGTTTCCAATCAAATTTCTGATGGGTCGAGGTTGACGGAGCGGTCCGGAATTTGGTCCCTCAGTTTCCAAGGTCTGTTGTGGACGCAATTTTTAACCGCAATCAATGATAATGTTTTTCGCTGGTTTGTCATCGGTGTGGGAAAAGACCAATTTCTGCCGGAGAGCCAAAGCACGCTGTTGATTCTCGGGTCGGCTTTTTTTATCGTCCCCTACATTTTGTTTGCTTCGGTGGCCGGTTGGTTGGCCGACCGATTTCCTAAGCGTCAGGTCATCGTTTGCTGCAAGGTGGCGGAGATCTTGATCATGACCTTGGGTACACTGGCAGTGCTGGGGATGGGAAAGCCAAATCCATCGGTGGGGATAGATCCATACTTTTATTTGTTATTGGGAACCGTGTTTCTGATGGGAACTCAAAGTGCCTTGTTTTCACCAGCCAAAATTGGCACGATTCCCGAAATGCTAAATGAGCAAACGATCGCACGTGGCAACGGCTTGTTCAACCTGGTCACGTTGACGGCGACAATCATCGGCATGGCAGTGGGAGGCTGGCTGTCCGATCATACTCTCAAAGGACAACATAATATTGGATCGGTGGCGTTAGTGTTGATCGGATTGGCGGTCGCCGGTATGGTGTTCAGTTTCCACGTCCGCTCGCTGGCCGCTGCCAATCCGCGGGCGAAGTTTCCGGTCACTTTAATTGGGGAAACGCTGCAGGACTTAAGGCTGTTGTTTCAACACAAGACGCTGTTTCCGATCGCTTTGGGAATTACTTTCTTTTGGTCAATTGCAGCCTTCGCGCAGTTGAACATTGATTTTTTTAGTGCCGAAAGTGGTGGACTGACGGAGTCAGATCGAACCCCGTTGCTGATTGCGGTGACATTGGGAATTGGATTGGGAAGCGTGTTAGCGGGGTATTTGTCGCTGGGGCGAATCGAGTTGGGGTTGGTGCCGTTGGGAGCCATCGGGGTGGTTTTGTTTTCCTTGCTGTTGGCCTTTGCGCCGCCCGACTTTATCACGGAATCGCTACTTACTCCCTCGATGATTATCGGCTGCTTGTTCCTGTTTGGATTGGGAGTCGCAGCTGGCACGTTTGACGTACCGCTGGAGTCGTATCTCCAGCACCACAGCCCGATCGCACAACGTGGTCGCCTATTGGCAGCAACGAACTGCCTTGCTTTCGGTGGGATTCTGTTGATGTTTGGACTATTGCAAGTGATGAGAATACCAGTCACGCCTGGATCGCTGGACAATTTGCCCGCTGAGTTGACTGCGAGTTCGTTGAATCCTCAACAGCAAACCGTGTTGCAGGAATTGCGACAGGAGTATCGCCAACAACTTACTGAGAAATTACAACCGCAGACAATTGCCGACGGAGGTGAGGCAGGTATAGCGACCGCAGCGGACGGGGCGACCGCAGTGGATCGGCCGGTCGGATTGAAAGTCCGCGAATTTGCGGATCGTTTTGCCGCGGACCCTCACTTTCGCGACGTGGTAATTGTTGAATTATCGTTTCTGGATCGGCGAATTCGGGAGCCATTAAAAAAGTCACTCCCCTTCAGCGACTACCTTCTGCCATGGCACGATCTGGCAAAAAATCCGCTGGGTTCGTCGGAATCTTGGGACGCGGGGGACTCGGCTACCGCAATTGGCCCACCCGCCCTTGGTCCCGCCGCAATCGGCAATGGGCTGCAACGCAGTGAAGCGGTGCTGGTGAGAAAAGGAACCACGCAAGCGGGAAAATTGCCGCTGTTGAGTTCACGACAAATTTTTCTGGCGATTTCACTGATCTCAATTCCGGTCATGATGTTGTCGATCTGGTCACTGGGCAGACCCTTTGTCCGTTTGCTGTTTTGGTTCTTAGTGAAGGTGCTGTATCGAGTCAAAGTCAAGGGATCTGAAAACCTCCCTTCGACTGGGCCGGTGGTGGTCGTTGCCAATCATTCGTCTTGGTTGGATGGAGTCGTGATGCTGGTGCTGGTCCCCAGAATCCCTCGCACAATCGCTTGGGCAGGTAACTTTCAAAGTTTATTGATGAAAAAGTGGGCCGATTTTTGCGGAGTGATCCTGATAACGGGTGGCCCAAAATCGATTCGACGGGGATTGATGAAGGCTCGTGAGGTACTGACGGAAGGTGAAGTTTTGGGGATCTTCCCTGAAGGCGGAATCTCCGCGACCTGTCAAGTGCGAACTTTCAAGCCCGGATTGACCAAAATCATCGACAATGACCACCCCCTGCCGATCGTGCCGGTTTACATTGATGAAACCTACGGTAGCCTGTTCAGTTATTCTAAAGGCAAAATATTTCGTAAGTTACCGGATCAGTTCCGCCGCCCGCTGTCGGTGCAAATTGGGGAACCGATCTACCAATTTGAATCCATGTTTCAATTGCAACAAGCAGTTCAACGTTTAGGAGCAGTCGCGATGGAAAACCATGCTGGAAAATTTACCCCACCCGCCAAAGCTTTTATCAAAGCGTGCAAAAAACAAAAATTCAGCCTGAAGATCGCCGATTCAACTCACCAGGAAGCCAAAGGGGGAGCGCTGCTCACACGCTGCCTGGTGTTGCGGCGATTGCTGAAGAAGTTTGTGCTTGACGCGGACGAATCCACTGTCGGTGTGCTGATCCCACCCTCGCTGGGAGGGGTCGTGGTCAATATGTCATTGGCACTGGACAAACGAGTGGCCATCAATCTGAATTACACTCTGTCCAACGACTTGATCAACTCCTGCATTCGCAAAGCCGGAATCAAGCATGTTTTGACTTCCCGCAAAGTGATGGAAAAATTCGACTTTCAGCTGGATTGCGAAGTCGTTTATTTGGACGACTTGCGTGAAAAAGTCTCCACCATCGACAAACTACTGGGAGCACTGGGAGGATTTTTGATGCCCGGTTCCTGGTTGGCATCGTCACTGGGGCTGAATCAGTTGAAACCGGATGACCTGTTGACGATTGTGTTTACGT
>JBGTHU010000644.1:0-2887 GCA_041745975.1 Mariniblastus sp. | reverse complement strand
TCCAGTGACATGTTTTCCAAATAGTCGATCATCTGCCGGAGGCTCTTGCGGCCTCGCAGCACCGGCGCGTTACTGGTCGGCTTGCCATCCAGCGGTTCGATTTTCACTCGATCGGCGCGGCAGAGACCGATATAGCCCAATGCAGCGGCCAATTGGCGAGCGTAAAGAAACTTGGTGGGATTGCCAAAATCCATTGATCGGCTGACATCAATTGCTGTATAAAAATGCAAATCTTCCTCTTCCAGAAACAGCTTCAAGAACAATTTGTCCAAGCGAGCGTACATGTTCCAGTCAATAAATCGCAAATCATCGCCGGGCGCGTAATTGCGGAAATCGGCGAACTCAACACTCTGTCCTTTGCGTTTACTTCGCCGCTCCCCTTTCATGCGTCCCCGAAAGATCTTACGGCTGACTAACTCCATGGTGGCCAATTTGGCCAACAGAGAAGGTTCGATCAGTAGCTGTTTGCGATCACTCCCGCTAATGATTTGACTCATAATTAATCGTTCAATTTTTCAGGAACTTGCTCGAGAATTTCCCGCAAAATTCGATCGGAGGAAATCCCTTCGGCTTGGGCTTCGAAGTTCGGGACAATCCGATGTCGCAGCGCGGGCAGCAAAACACGGCGAACATCCTCAAATGAGACATTGAAACGACCTTCCAGTAAGGCGCGGACTTTAGCTGCCAGGGCCATTGTCTGCGCTCCCCGCGGACTGGCTCCCCAGCGTATGAACTGGTTGGTGATGGGTGTCGCATACGGCCCTTCGGGATGGGTAGCCAAAGTCAATCGACAGATGTAGTCACGCAGGTGGTCAGCCATAATAACTTGGCGGATCAAGGCCTGCCATTGCAAGATCTCGCGTCCGTCCATCACAGTTCCCACCTCGACTTGATAACCTTTGGTCGTGCGATCCAAAATAGTCGCCAATTCCTCTCGGGTGGAGTAATCAACAAGCAGCTTGAACAAGAATCGATCGAGTTGTGCCTCCGGCAAGGGATACGTTCCCTCTTGCTCGATCGGGTTCTGAGTCGCTAACACAAAAAACGGTTTATCCAATACATAGCGATGCCCGGAAGCGGTCACCGTTCCTTCTTGCATCGTCTCCAACATCGCTGATTGCGTTTTAGGAGTGGCTCGATTGATTTCATCGGCCAGACAGATCTGGGTAAAGATAGGGCCTTTCTGAAACTGAAACTCCCGTTTGCCGTCGGGCAGTTCGACCACCATATTGGTCCCCAAAATATCAGCGGGCATCAAGTCGGGCGTAAACTGAATGCGGCTGGATTGCAGATTTAGTGCTTTGGATAACGTCGAAACCAGTAACGTTTTGCCCAATCCAGGCGCACCCTCCAATAAGCAGTGCCCGCCAATCATCAAGCTGGTCAACACGCCATGTACGATTTCGTCATGGCCGACAATGACCTTGCCGATTTCATCCTTGACAATTTGGTATCGCTGTCGAAATTGGTCCGCTTTTTCTTTGAATTCCAAGGGATCATTCATAAGGGAAAGAAGTTGGGTTAGAGCTGGGTTAAAGCTTGAATTGAGTATCGTTTGAACTTGGTGGAGGGAGCGAAAGTAGAGATAGAATGTAGCCGACTTTGAATCTGAATGCAAGTTTTCGCCGGGATCTTGTTGGAAAAGGGAACCGTCCACTTCAAACACCCCCTGACAGCGCCCGAAAATATATAAAAAAAACCGAGCCTACTGTTTTACAAGTGAGACTCGGATGATTTTGGGTTGTTCATTTGGGCTGCCCGGCCAATCGAAATCAGCAGTTAAATCGGACCACACCAAAGAAATTGAACACTTTCCGATCTCAGGCTGCCCGCATTGCAGGGCGATTGGATCGGCGTCCAGGCGTTCAGCAATCAGTTTTTATCTTCCTCAGGCGCCAATTCGGAATCCGCAGCAGAATCTTCAGATTCGACGACTGGTTCAGCGATCGTTTCGACCGCTGGTTTTTCGGGAGATTTCGCATCTTCCTCACTGGCTGGCCGAGGGACGGGTGCGGAGGGGATTTGCAAGCCACCGCCAGCCAAACCACCTTTTAGATCCGCTTCCGCAGCCTTCGCCGCGTTTTCGGCAGCTTCCTCGGCGGCTCGCTTTTTGGCATCTTCGGCCTCTTGTTCCTCGCTCCAACTGACTCGGCGTCGGGAGAGACCGATTTTTCGATCGTCCGTATCGACTCGCAATACCTTTACGTCGATCTGATCGCCAACTTTAACCATCTCCTCGGGATTTTCGACTTTATGGTCGGCCAATTCGGAAATGTGCAACAGGCCTTCGAGCCCGTCTTCCAATTGAATGAACACGCCGAAGTTGGTAATTTTGGCGATTGTGCCTTTGATCAGCAAACCCGGGGTGTAACGTCGGGGGATTTCGTTCAACCAGGGGTCTTCATTTAGCTGTTTCATGCCCAGTGCAATCCGGCGACGATCGGTATCAACAGCCAGAATTCGGCAGCTGAGTTCTTGACCTTTCTCCAACACTTCATTGGGGTGAGAAATTTTGCGAGTCCAAGACATGTCGGAAACATGCAGCAACCCGTCGATTCCCTCTTCCAATTCGATGAACGCACCGTAGTTGGTCAAGTTTCGCACTTTACCAGTGATATCGCTACCGATCGGGTAGCGTTTTTCGACTTCATCCCACGGATTTTCTTGGGTTTGTTTCATTCCCAAGGACATCTGTTCACCATTCTTGTCGATGCCCAAAATGGACACCTGGATTTCGTCACCGATGCCGACCAATTCATTGGGGTGATTGATTCGCTTGACCCACGACATTTCGCTGATGTGAACCAAACCTTCGATTCCCGGTTCCAGTTTCACAAAAGCACCGTAGTTCATGACATTGACGACCTCGCCGGTTTGCACCGATCCA
>JBGTHU010000643.1:0-3869 GCA_041745975.1 Mariniblastus sp. | reverse complement strand
AGTTAGTTTATTCCGCTGATGAAAAGCGGCCCACGCTTTCGTTTTATTCCAATTGACCCCAGCGTTTTTATTGATACAACCGGCAGGATCAATTTAGCCGAAAATTGGGACGCGTCTGCGGTTGCTGAGGGATATTTCGATTGGAATTATTGCTATGGGAACCCTCGATTCCCAACCGACGGCGAATATTATCGATACGATTATCGGAGCTGGGGTGAGTACTGAAAAATTCAGGTGGGCTGGCTCCACCCGAAACTTGTTTTAACAGTTCCAGAACTGAAATCATCGCTTGCGGATCATAACGGGCCATCTTGCAAAGATCTACGGCCCAATTGTCGGCCTCAAACTCAGCCTCTCGACTATATCTCATCGTCACCATGTTGCCGATCGCGGCAGCAGTGCGGGAGCTATTGGCATCTCCACCTAAAACTCCCGCAGCTCCAGTAACTCCCTGAATTAGCCCCTGTTTCGTCATCTGCTTTGCCCCATGTCGTTCGATAACGTGTCCCATTTCATGGGCCAATACGGCAGCGACTTGGTCGTCGTAGGGTAGCTGCCGAAAGAGACCTTCAGTAATGAAGATTTGTCCACCGGGTAACGCGAATGCATTGACTTGCTGACGGTCGGCCAATAAGTGAAACTCGAAACGATATGGGTTTATTCCGTTTTGCGCTGCAGCATGGTTTTCCAAGGTCTGTACCAAACGTTCCCCTAACCAGTTCAACCGATCCTGGGCTTCTCGGTCGCCGGAAAGTCGGCCCATTTGAGACCGGTAGCTCACCCCCAACTGAATTTCCTCATTGACGGAAAGGCTAACGCGTTCGCTTTTGCCCGTGATCGGGTTTACCTGATTTGTGTTCAAAAAAGAGATCAATGAAAACAACACAATCGCCCCGGCAATCATCAAGCGAAGCTTAAATCCTGGACCGACCGCAGGACTTGCTTGCTGAGATGGCGAGGATTCCCGGCGATAACCCGACTGCCGGCCGGTTCCTCCCATACCCGACTGCCGACGCGACCTTGAACGATTACTCATGATTAATGATGAATCAAAACGTTGTGGAAGAAAAATTAAGGGGAACGGCGGTTGGTTCCCTAATCATAGAGTCTTTCAAGAAAACTGACATTGCCAAAAGCCCACTTTAATCCAATTCGGCCCAGGGAAACCAATGGCAGACGATCCGCTTCATCGTAGCTGAACCACTGGCAAAGATCAGTAGAACCGTCTTGTTCATTCTGTAAATCACCCGCAATCAGCCGAGTGCGGAAAACGATACGAATGTTATGAAAGTTTTGTGTTTCGTTTTCGGTTACGTAGGAGTCAACACCGGCCAGTCCCAAGGGTTCGACGACTAGCCCGGATTCCTCATGCACCTCGCGTACTAAGGTGTCTTGGGGTTTTTCGCCGAATTCGACGCCTCCACCTGGCAACGTCCATTTTCCTTGCACCCAAGGCACTTTGGCCGACAAACGGCAGAATAGTAATTGCCGATCAGGATTGAAAACTAAGCCGTAGGCTGCAACTCGGGTGATCGACTCTTTTCCATTGGTCGCATTCATGGTCTTCGGTAGTTAATTATCGGCAAAAAGATTATTGTCTCGGCGGGAGACCTGACCTCCCTTTCGATCCGTGAACGGATCCGATACGAATATACCACCCCAAAAATAAACCAACCAAAAGAAACTGCGTTTTTACGCGCCGCGATTAAAACAGGCAAAATTTTAGCTGCTGCGGGCCTATCGAGCCGAGTTGAATTTAAATTCTAAGCCAATCCGACAACCCTCCCACAACACTACCTATTGGGCGTAACTTGCTTTGGCGGGGGAAACGGTTCCCAAGGATTCTCCGCTGACACGGGCAAACCGTTCTTTACTCCCATCGGCCAAATACCGATATCCAATGCGGGTTCTTTTATTCGTTTTGGGGCAGACCAACATTACTTTGCAAGCCCGAATAGGGGTTTCCTTATGCAATCGACCGCCTTGAGGATTCTTTTGACTGGGCTTGACATGTTTGTGGGCCATATTGACTCCTTCGACAATCAAGGTGCCCTTTTCGCGGTCGATTGATTTGATCCTGCCTGTTACATCTTTGTCTTTGCCGCTTAGGACTACAACGGTATCGTCTTTACGAAATTTCATGGGGAGCTATGGGGGATTGGTTACTTCGATCGATCAATCGATCGTTGGTTTCAAGATTATTCTTTGAGAAACATTCTCTTCGCGAGTTTATGAAAAACAGGTGGAAAACAGCACTTGTAGGCGGGAAACAGTATTTTGCAGTCTATTTGCAGCTTAACAGCCATTTCCTTCCCGTTTAATTGCAACCACTCACTCGAATCGTGAATTATCATCATCAGCGGGCTGATTGTCAAGTCGAACCTTGGGCCCAGTATAACTGAGGGCCAGCAGAGCGTAACTGGTGACCAAATTAGGATCACCCTCGTACCAGCGGTCGGCCAAATTGACCCATGAACCATTGGTGTTTTGGGATAATTTCAGCTGGTTTACCAAATCATTTCGCCAAAAGTGGCGTTTTCCGTTGCCATCAACGATGACTTCATTTTCCATCGTATCGAGCGCTTTGGCAAAGACATGGTAATAGTAAAACAACCCCTGCTGTCCCATTCCTGGATTGGACTTCAAGTCATAGTTTCGTTGAATCCAATCGATAGCCGCTTTGACACGGATATCATCTTTGTCCACCCCGGCGTATAAAAAACTTTTGAGGCCCGCATACGTCATCGAAGCATAACTTCGGAGACCACCTTCAGGGGTTTCGCCCGCCTTAGACTCACCGCGGTTTGCGGCTGAGTAAATAAAACCCCCTCGATCTTCCGCAGCGACCTTTAAAGCCCATTCGGCG
This sequence comes from Mariniblastus sp., assembly GCA_041745975.1. GTDB lineage: Bacteria > Planctomycetota > Planctomycetia > Pirellulales > Pirellulaceae > Mariniblastus. The sequence goes on along the minus strand of JBGTHU010000643.1, from coordinate 1,003 downwards.
TTGTTGTATTGCGAGGGCAAGTTTTGGCTGCGGGCCATAAAGACCAACGCCTTTTGTACCGCTTCGCTGTTCCCATCTTCTCCCGCAGCTTCCAACGCATCCAAAAAGAATGAGGTATTAGAGACATCGGGGCGTTTTTGGACATCGTAACTAACGCCACCAAAAAAATCACTGGTCAGATCATGTCCCTTGACATCATCGAATTGCAATCCCTTTAGAAAAGCTAATGCCCGCCGCAAGATATCGTCGTATTTACCATCTTTGTTTGCTCTTTGAAAACAAATTAGCGCGACGCTGGTTTCGTAATTCTTCAGTACACTTCCGGTTTGATAGATACCCCCATCCTCTTGCACGGTCGCTTCCAAGAACCGCAAGCCACGTTGGACCTGTGGGTGTTCCAACGGAATACCGTGTTCCAATAGTGCGCGAACGCACATCGAGGTCACTGCGGGGCCCAAATGATTGCTGAACGAGCCATCTTCGGCTTGCCCGGAATTTAACAAATAATCAACCCCTCGTCGCACAACTCGATCAAACATCGCTTGTTCAAATTGCTCATCCTGTTGGAGTCGAGAAGTTCCATCAGTCGTTTGGATTCGAATGTCTTGTTCAGATTGAGCAATGACCAGTGAATTCAAACTAAAACCAACCCAAAGACAATACACCAACCCGGCCTTCGAAATTGAGTACCAAGAACTGGCGGAAACTTCTGTCACCAATCGACATTGGTAACCCGGTCCAAAAAGTTTAGAAATCAAAATTGCAACGTTCATTATATTTCCTTCGCTGAATCGTCTGAATCGTCTGAATCGTCTGAATCATATTTCTTTAATGAATTTCAAGACATTCAAACTAAAAGGGCCAGCACATCGCCTTCGTTTAGAATCATCAACTTACTGCCATCGACTTCAATTTCAATCCCTGCGTAGCTATTGAATATCACGCGATCTCCTTCATTGACTTGGGGAACGCTATGGGACCCATCGGGTAACAGTCGGCCCGA
>JBGTHU010000642.1:0-7931 GCA_041745975.1 Mariniblastus sp. | reverse complement strand
CACTGGATTCGGTATGGTTGATTGTCGCCTGTTGTGCGGTCGTGTCGATGATGACCGACGTTGCGAATCCATCGACATGGGCATTCATCCAAGATGTCGGGGGACGAAACACTTCGGCGATTTACGGCTGGGCGAATATGTGGGGAAACCTCGGTGCGGCCCTAAGCGCCGTGATGGTGCCGAAGTTGCTCCGCTGGGGTGAGGCCGGCGGCAATGGACAGACGCTGGTGTTCTTCGCCTGTGCCGGTGCCTTCTTCATCGCAGGCACTGCGATGCTGGGCATGGATGCAACCAAGAAACCACCTGAGATGTCCATGTACCTGTCCGCATTGCAAGAAACTAAGTTGCACGTCAAAGGCAGGAACGGCTCAAAGATCGCGTTACCTACTGGCGGCAACGACCCCTGCCGACTTCTTCCGCTATTTGACAAGTTGCGTGAAGCACTAACAGAAAACGAAGGACGCAGAATTCGTGTCTCTGACCTTTTCGCAGTACTTCGCAAACCATCCATCGGTGCCCGTGATGGCTTATTGCCCCTACTACTTGCCGTATTCTGTGTCGCTGAAGCACAGCACTTGGCAGTGTACGAGGATGACATTTTTATCCACAACGTTGGAAGTGCCGAATTCCATCGTTTAATAAAAGTTCCCGAGTCGTTCGAGTTGCAATACTGTAAATTGAGTGGCGTTCGGTCAGAAGTTTTCAACCAACTCTTGAATGTCGTTGACACAAAAGTTGACGATTCAAGATCACCCGACTTGATTGATGTCGTTAAACCGCTTTGTGAGTTTGCCGCAGGCCTGCCAGACTATTCGCGAAACACGACTTCGCTCGCAAAGAAAACGCTTTTGATACGGGAAGCCTTGCTAAACGCGAGAGAGCCTTCAACATTACTCTTTGAACAACTACCCGCTGCTTGCGGCCTGCAACCCGTTCCTGTCCGAAAGAAATCGACAACCGAAGAGACTAAGAAATACGTCAGAGAACTCAAGAAAGGACTGGGCGAACTTCGCGGTGCCTACCCCGCCTTGCTCGCCAAGATCGAAAAGTCAATTGCTGATTCATTTGAATCCAATGAACCATACGAGTCTCTTCGCCTGGAACTTGAGCGCAAAGCTTCGAACTTGGGGATTCACGTAACCGAACCGACCCTAAAAGCCTTTTGTTTACGACTCGCCGATTCAAAACTGCCTCGCGATGCTTGGCTAGAATCAGTCGGCAGCCTCGTCCTCGCCAAACCACCCCGCCGCTGGCACGACACCGATGCACCGCGATTTGAAGAAGCTCTGCAAAACCTCGTGACTCGTTTCAAAAACACCGCCAGCCTAGCCTTTTCTAAAGGCAAGACCCCCGGCCAAAAATCAATCCGAATTGGTATACTGACTGCTGGCGGTGAAGAGTCGAGTTGTGTCGTTGAAGTCCCCAACAATAAGCAGGCAATCACGCTCAAGCAAGAAATGGAACGAATGTTTGACGAAAACCCGAAGCTTGCCATTGCGGTTGCTTCATCCGTTATACTTAAGCATTTGCCAAAACAAATTGGGGAATGAGAATTTAATTGCATTACGAGCGGAAGGTCGATGGGAAACCAAAAAGATACGGAAAAACCAACGCGACACATTCTTAGCCTTTCTGGAGGTAAGGACAGTGCTGCTCTTGCCATCTATATGCGTGATCGTGTGCCTGAAATGGAATACATTTTTCACGATACGTTCAAGGAGTTGGACGAGACTTACGAGTACTTGGATCGATTGGAAGCAATTCTTGGCAAGCCGATTCTTAAGAGCAACCCAGATCGCGGGTTCGATCACTGGCTTAAGGTGTATCGAGGGATGATCCCATCCAACATGCGGCGTTGGTGTACCAAGAACCTAAAACTCAAGCCTTTTGAGCAATGGATCGGCGATGATCCGGTTGTGAACTACATCGGTCTGCGTGCCGACGAAAGTCGATCAGGATTCATCAGTGCAAAGCCGAACATCACGACCGTTTTTCCTTTCCGTGAAGATGGCTTGGTTTACGAGGATATCATTCGAATCCTGGAAGAGTCGGGCCTTGGTTTGCCCAAATACACGGAATGGGGCCGAACCCGGTCAGGGTGTTTTTTTTGCTTTTACCAACAGAAAATCGAATGGGTTCGGTTGAAGCAAACGTATCCTGGGTTGTTCGAACAAGCCAAAGCCTACGAGTATGACCAGTTGAAGTACAACCCGGAAGGAAGTGCCTTTTATTGGTGCGGAGACGAATCGCTGGAACAGCTAGAACAGCCTGAGCGGATGGCAGAGATTGAGCGTCAATGGGAAGAACGAAAGGCCAAAAAACGAAAATCTCCCAAGCTCATTCAAATACTCACTGACGTAGAATTTGACGACGACCCCGGCCGAGAGGACGGTTGCCTAATTTGCCAGTTGTAGTCAAGTTGAACTAAGTGCTTTCGACCAAGGGGCTAGGAAGCTTAACTGTTTTGGGGTCTTGTCCAAGGTATTGGGCGTAGCGATGCGCAAGTGTTTTCGGGAGTATCCGGGTTTCTTCGCCAAGCATGTAAAGTAAAATATCTCGAACTATACTAGCGTCCGTTTTGCTGTTTGACATCGTTTGCGTTCCGGTGTTCCAAATAACATTAGCGTATGGCGGTTCAGATAAATCGGTAGGCAGTAAACTTAGCCATTCAAAAATGTCTTTTAACTCATAACACTTGCTTAATTCGGCAACTATCTGAACAAATATCTTTTGCCCAAGTGGGCGAAACAAAATATTGCCGCCTCTTTCATTTCGATTTCTCTCCACACACCTTGAAGGCCGCGTTCCCCTAAACACTTCGTCAATTTCGGTAAATGAGTCTGCGAATTGTTCAAAGTAATGAACAGCGAATTCAAAATAATGATTCAATACTTCTTCGCTAGGCCGTTCATTTTTTAATTTTTCAAGCGTGTTGAGCTCAGTCTTGTAAGCCTTCGGGTAGATGTTTCGAAAAATGACTGTGAGCATGTCATACATCATTGTGATCGTAGTCCACGAAGTCTTGTCAGAAGGAGGCAGGCTGTTTTGCAAACGCATAGCGACCTGCCCCCGATTAAAGAATCTACACTGATTAAGAAGTCGGCGGACACATATAGCCATGACGTCATCTTCATCCAACGCGATGATATCTCCTTTTAGTACTGGTCTTGCAGTTTTGTTAAGAACTGTAAAAAGTCTACGAGTTCGTTGTAGCCCTTCTTCATCCTTTTGATGTCCCACGAAAATTATGGCAATCTGATCGTCACCGACTTCGGAAACATCAGTTTTAACCGCTTGCTTTATTCCAGATAAGCGGTGCTGTCCATCAAGGGCAAACAGTTTTTCCTTCCCTGTAAAACCGAGAAATCCAAAAGCTTCAACAGAATCACTAGGAAGTGAAAGCTCCCCTGGTCGTTGCGGACTAATTTCTGCAAAATCGTACCACGAGGGATTCCCCCCATACACACCAACTACCATTGCGTTAAAAAAACGTTGTTTTTCGCGAAGCAGGTAATTCGAAATTGTTTTTCCCCGGCTACTATCTAGCCGACGCTGAATCAGGTCGCTCAATTCTTTGTTCGAATGAATCTCATGTGCGTAATCGATTCTTTCAGCAACATCGCAAAGTCGCATCGTAGTTACATAGTAAACCCAATCGCCCATGGTTGCTCTAAGTGCAGGGGATTGTCCTGCTTCTGATGGATTTGGAATTTCTAAATTTAGGTTAACATAATCTAAACTAAGGAGAAATTCCATGACTAAAAACCGAAGAAAATTTACTGCTGCTCAAAAGGCTGAGATCGTACGACGCCACCTCAAGGATAAAGTCCCCGTTAGTTCGCTGGCCGAAGAATTGGCCGTTCAACCGACTCTGATTTACCAATGGGTTACCACCGCCCTGGAACAGCTTGAGAATTTGTTTGCCAAAAGTGAGACTGGCAAGCATGCTTCCGCCAAAACGGTGCAAAAAATCGCTGAGTTGAAGGATCAAAAGATTAAACGTCTGGAGGCCAAGCTGGCCAATAAAAACGAAGTGATTTCCGAGCTGATGGAGGAGAACGTCAAAGCAAAAAAAGCCAATGGGGACCTCTGAAAGGCGTCTGGGTCCCCCACGATGTTCGCGATGCGATCATTGATTATCTTAACTACTGGACGGAACGAACCGAAATTCCTTGCAAACAGTTGCTTCAGTGGGCGGCTTTGGAGCCCAGTAAATTTCACAACTGGAAAAAACGTTATGGGAAAATCAACGAGCATAATGGCCAGATCCCACGTGATTGGTGGCTGGATGAACGGGAGAAGCAAGCGATCCTTGATTTCCATGACCGCTTCCCTTTGGAAGGCTACCGACGACTGACCTTTATGATGCTCGATGATGACATCGTGGCCGCCAGTCCCAGTTCCGTCTATCGTGTTCTGAAAGCGGCGGGCCGTCTGGATCGCAAGTTCATCAAGCCCAGCAAGAAAGGGAAAGGTTTCGTTCAGCCCGGTAAAATCCACCAACAATGGCATACCGACATCAGTTGTCTCAATCTCGGTGGCTCGTTTTACTTTCTTATTTCGGTGCTTGATGGATTCAGTCGATATATTGTCCACTGGGAAATTCGCGAGGCGATGCGGGAGCAAGATGTCGAACTCGTGTTGGCTAGAGCCCTGGAGAAGCATCCCGGTGTTCAGCCTCGCATTATTAGCGACAACGGTCCCCAGTTCCTGGCCAAAGACTTCAAGGAGTTTATTCGGACCTACAATCTGACTCATGTTCGAACCAGTCCGTACTATCCGCAAAGCAATGGGAAGCTGGAACGTTGGCACGGCTTGATCAAACAAGAATGTATTCGCTTAACTTCACTGGCAACCAAAGAGGAAGCAGAAAAACGAGTTGCTAAATATGTCGATTATTACAATCAAGTCCGCTTACATAGTGCCATTGGGTACATCACTCCAGCTGATTGTCTGGCTGGACTGAGTGAGATTATCGGCAAAGAGCGTGATCGAAAACTAGATGAGGCTCGGCAACGTCGAGTCGAAAAACGACGACTGCAAAAATTGGTTGCATAAGCCATTGTAATGGCTACAATGTAATTGCTTGTCCGGAGGATAGGGCTCTGCTGAGGAGCAACCCGAGCGCCGAGACAAGTGCCGGCGTCAGAAGAGGGTGGTCGATTGCAGACCACTCTCCTCTCTTCTGACACTGGCCTTAATGCGATAAACCTAAACTCAACCCCACGCTAAGATTTGTTACTTTTTTACGTTAACTCAATAAACAAAATTCCAATTGCCGCTGAACCAAGACAAGACGACTTTGTTACCGCAGTCGCCCCTCCGCTGGAGGCCGAAGTAATTGGCTAAATCTTCTTTGTGAGACTCTTTCATTCTCTATTCCAATCCGGTTTATCCCGGCGCACCCTGACCCCTTTTCTGCTCCCAATCGCAAGTCATCCTGAACCGTCAGGAAAATTCTTTGGTTCAGCGTGCTATTTGAATTTGGCTTGCCGTTTCTGAATCTTCGCCTGAAAGGTATCAACGTGCTGGCATTTATCCCGGTTTCTTTACCCTTACTTTTTAATCATCCCATGGAATAAGCTCTCCTACTTTTTCATGCAAAACTTCCTTGATTCCTTCAGGAACGGCATCCAAAACAGCAGCGTTGTATTTTTTTTTAAGCAACTTTAACTCTTCAAGATATTCTTGATGCAAATTTCCGGCCGTTTCCTTGAAATGGTTTTTTGAGGAACTAGAGAGATCTTCAAACGAGTCTACCAAGGGGACTAAGATTGTAATACCGGCGTCTCGGTTCATGGTTGCCCGGAAATGAACGGACCACAATTCACTTTGAAGGACAATCTGAGACAACTTTTTTCTTTGCTCAGGAATGAAAATTGAGTTAAGCTCCTGATGGAACTCCGTCAGCACAGAAAACTGTGCATGTCGCATCTCATTTGACAAACGCTTAGATGTTTCCTCATCTAAAATGAAGTTAAGCTGATTTTTATCAGAAATATTAGAAAGCCGAACTTCATTTACTTTTTTATTATGTTCATTTTGAGTGTCCCTATACTTTTTTTTATAGGTCGAAGTGAGCGATCTTAATTTTTGATCTTGCGACTCAGATAGATCGAGTCGATCCATGATTTCGGCCCATTTGTCTGTTCCTAGGTTACTAAACAGTAAACTAAAGCCGATTTCAATTTTTCTTAATTGCTTTTCGGCATCGGCATCCAATTGCTGCCCAATCAAAGAAGCAGGCAGGAATAAAAAAGACAACAAATTAATTAACATTATCAACGTCTTGTTAGCAATTACAGTCATCTCAAGCTTCCTTTTTTAACGATCATTAACACCAAATTTTTAATTGAGTTCATTCCAGTCGGTCACGCTACCATCTTCAAGATATATAACGACGGGAAAACTCCCATACCATTCGAACTGTTCTGCCAACCTGGATACAAACACCCTTCCTCGTTTCCTTTTTTCATCAATCAAATTTCCGCGAACTATTATAAGCCCCAATTGACTACTTTTTTCATGCTTGGTTTGAAGATTTTCAAGACGCTTGTCACATATTTTGCAATCTTGATCATAGAGTACCAATTTCCACTTTCCGGCCATTACTGTCTCGCCCTCATCGATATATCGCTCCAGAGGGAATTTTTTTCCCAACCATTTCGCGGGCTGGAGAGCAACGAAAGACCCTTCACCAGAAATTTCGTCTGCAAGATCATTTATTTCGGTTGGACGGCTCCACGGGTAAATCGAAATGGTCAAAGTTAAAATAAGGAAGATCGACGAAACAAAAAAAATTGCTCGCCTTTGAAATTCTCGACCATGCGCGTTCCAACTACATAACATTCCCAAGCAAATTAAATTTAGTAGCAAGCTAATTTGCGGGCTTACGCTAAAATCACCAAAGCAACCACAGCTCGCATCTCCCCGATAAACCTTGGTTATGTTGACAATAGCAAACGAAAGAAAGATGAAAATTGAAACAAAACGCGCTGCAGCAGGTTGACCTCCCAAAAGCAGCCAAGCAGCCAAGCCTAGCTCTAATACAACAACAAGGAACCCCAATTCAACAACTCCCAGTGGGAAAATCCTTGGATCGACTGCGTTGCGATAAGCCCACATCTTGGCTATCGAGCTGACAATGAACAGTAAAGAAATCAACCAAGGGATCGATGAGTTGTAAGTTGTCATTTGATCGATCTGTGGGACACGCGGGTTGGTAAACGAATTATTATTGATGATTTCAAGCATGGTAAATATAGACAATCACTTTACAGATATGGATGGAATCCTTAGCCGCCACGTTGCCTTTTTTTAATTGTTTCATGATTTGAAAATTAGTTGCGTAGAATTCAAGTTCTCTCTAAATCGAATCGATCGCCATAAAAAGAACTGACCGATTCGAAGTTGATTTGACAAACATTGAAGCAAAAGTGGAAGTTGGGTCATATTTTCCAAAATAATATTGCACCAATCAGTTCGATTACTCTATCTTTGATTTCGCTTGGCAATGCCGAATGTGCGCGTTCTTCATATTTCTTTCGGAGCAATTTCAACTCTTCCTCGTATTCCTTCTCAAGCTTTTCTACCTTTGTCCGAAACACCCTCCTTTCTATCCAACTCGTATTGTCCAGCGATTCAACAATTCTAACTAAAGTAAAAGGTCCATCACTACTTCTATATCTAGCAACAGCCAGTCTCTGAAAGGCAACTTGATCAAGGCGTTTTACTTGGTGAGGAAGTAAAATTCCTTCAATTAAAACCATTAACGAACTATTCATTTCAGCTGACATTTCTCTTTTTTGTTTTTTCAACTTTTCAAACAACTCTCTATTTCTTGAGACCCGGGCTTGGCTTATCAAAACATTAAATTCAATTGACTTAATTCGATCTTCATTTCGATGTTGCAGCACAAGATCTCGCAAGTA
>JBGTHU010000641.1:0-2481 GCA_041745975.1 Mariniblastus sp. | reverse complement strand
AGCGAAGAAGATCCGTTCTTGGGCGGCCAAATGCACAAGGCCCGGCAATTCAGCGAACATACGATGGAAGTGATCGATGATGAAGTCCAAAAAATTCTTCAATCCGCTGCCAGTGATGCAACCCTACTGTTAAAAGAAAGACAAGAGAGTTTGGAATCATTGACCCGAAAACTGATTGAATCGGAAGAATTAGATCGACATCAAATTGAAGCGATTCTTGGGCCGTCCGTTCACAAGGAACGACAACTGCTTGCCGCGAAAGCGGATGAGGTTGCCAAATCCTTAGAGGTTGCCCCTGCCCCAGAGATCACCCCCTCCCCAAGTGACGATTAATTCAAGCCAACTTTTGGAAAGGAATTCCAGTGAACTGCCTTGAATCGGAAGTTATCTCGAAAATTATTTCGAAAATTGTCTCAAGTCGCAGGCTGCATTGCCTTGGCTACTCATTTCTTCGATGGCGAAAAAGCGACCAACAAGAACTGGCAATGCCAAGGAAAATTTGTCTGACTGGCGATGCGTTAAGCGATTTTACCATTCAACCGCCTCGGCTTGTTTGCAAGAAGTCCCTTCCATGGGCCTTGAAGTTGCTCGTGTTGCTCGTGCTGATTCATCAACCAGGGTGCAATCCTAATTCCGGCTCCCATGCTCCTTCTAATTCCGGCGTCTCATCGGAATCGGGGCAAAGTGAATTTTCGCGAGGAATTTTCCCCAGCCCGGAAAGCCCATCGTCAGATTTTCAGCATTCTGCCCAATCTCCCTTTGCGAAAGAAATTCTGGCGAAAGTAATTCAGCGCTATGCGACCGCAAGGAACTACCGCGATCAAGCCGTGTTGCATTTGGACTATCGGCTGAATGAAAAACCGCTCAAGGAGCCGCATCGTTTTTCAGTTAACTGGAATCAAAATCAACAACTGACGGCTCGGTTGTTCAAATCCCATCTGCAGTCCGATGGCCAGTTGTTAAGCTGTTATATGTACGATATCGAATCGGGTAATTTTGATGGACAACAGGCGTTTTTGTCTGTTGCCGACCGTCTCCCGTTGGTTCAATTGTTTGATGATGCGATCGCTCGCCATTATTTGGCCGGCTACGCCGATTTGCCGTTAGACGAACAAGATCGAAACAAGCAACCATTACTCTTTCCTCCTCCGCTGGCGTTGCTGACGGGCCAATTGAACTTTGGGTGGATTCAGCAACCCGAGCAAGTTCAACGTCTACCAGATCAGTTGATAGAAGGTAAAAATTACTATCGTTTGCGGAGCCAATACCGTCAAATGACTGCTGACATTTGGGTTGACAGCGAGTCATACCTACTGCATTCAATCTCGATGCCTTTGAAAATACTGGATCGCCAAGTCTTAATCGCTCGTGAGATTGCCGACGTCGAATTGATGATGCGCTTTCACCAGGCTGAGATCGATTATCTTGAGACTGGCAATGAGCTGGAGAGCTTTCGCGTTACACTGAAAAAGGACGCTCGGCCTGTGCGAAGGTTTGTTTCGATTCCCAGCTCGTTTCCCTCAACCAAGATTGGTCAATTGGTTCCCTCGTTCCAACTGCAAACCTCTCGAGGGGATTCAGTTAATCACTTGAACTTCGACGGTAAAACGACTCTCCTGCTCTGGTTGCCCAATCAAGGGAATGCGGCGTTGAATCAATCAATTGTTAAAAGGTTGAGCATATTAAATGACGAAAGCAAAAATTCGGGAATTGGATCCAAGCTTGAGCTGGCAACTGAACTTGGCGTGGAAATCGGACTGGTGTACGCCGAAGCTGATTTGATCGATCCTCAGGCCAGTACCCTATTGCCCGACCCCCAGTGGGCTGAGTTGGCTGGGCAGCTTGGAATGAAACTCTTTTTCGATCAGGGTTTGCGGACATTCCAGCGTTTTGACTTGCAGGGGCTTCCGGCAGTCGTAATCATGGGTCAACAAGGAAAGGTCGACTATGTCAGGTTGGTCAGTGAACAAGATTTGGAAAAGTCCGGATGGATCGAAGATATTCACGCCGCTCTGCATCGCATCGCAAGAGGTGACAATATCGCAGCAGAGATGCTGAATGATTACCAACAGTTTATCGATCGGTACCAGCAACAGCTCCTTTCTGTCAGTGCGATCGACCTGGTCCAACAACTCGGTCCAGCATCCTCAGCGGAAGGGCAGAAGGCATCGCCACCTTCGACCGTCAATCCGCACGCCTTGTCAAACGAACGCACGACTTCCGATAATCGAAGCTTCCGACTAAAACCTCTGCTTGAGTGGCGGCTCGATTCGTTGCGGCAGCCCGGCAATGCCTACGCGATTTCTTCACCCGCATCTGCCACCCAGCACGCTTGGTATCTCTTTGATGGCTGGCGAACGATTGTCGAGATCAGCAGTCAAGGAGAGGTGCAACGGCGGATACCTCTGGACTTGCCGGCTCAAGTTGCGGTCACACGCATTGAGATGCTTCCTAATTCTTTAACCAGCAAAATGGTCGATC
>JBGTHU010000640.1:0-4809 GCA_041745975.1 Mariniblastus sp. | reverse complement strand
CTGACGCAACGCTGAACGGTATGGACAATACAGATTTCATCCGCCGAAAATTGTTCTGCACGTAATGATCTACCCATCATTTATCTCCTTTGGCAACAATCCTAGCAAATCTCAAATCTACCGTCAATAGATGGGTGGCACTTTAATCGCTTTAATCGCTGTCATAGATGGGTGGCACTTTAATCGCTATAGATGGGTGGCACTTTAATCGCTGTCCTTTAATCGCTTTTAATCGCTTTATTAATTGGTTACTTTAATTGGTTACTTTAATTGGTTATTATGGGTTGCACTTTAATTGTTACTTTAATTGTTAATTGCTTACGGTTGATGTTCATGTATCGGGCATCGCATCTTTTTGCATGCTCACCCCAACCGTCAGCCGCATCAGGTTCGCCTACTCTACGTTCCATCATCTTCCTATCGCTTCCTTCAGACCCTGCCGTTGGCCAGCAACGCCCTTGCGAGTCGGATTCGATTCCCCATGAACGGGGCTTGGTCGGTGACAAGCACCAATTGGGTTTGCCAGCTTCGCCGGGCAACCTTAAGGGTCTGTTTGTGCAACGGAATTTGATCGATTGACTATTCGGTTTTGATCGGAATTTTTCGAGGTTTTACCGCTTCTACCTTGGGTAGGTGAACCGTCAACACGCCGTTTTTCAGTTCAGCCGAAATTCGGGCTACATCGATCGCATCGCCGATGGCGAAGGTGCGATGAAAATCTCCGGTCTCATACTCGCCGCCCAGGAAAGTCAATTCGGGGTGCCGCTTCTCGACGCGTCCCTGAATGGTGAGTTGGCGATTTTCGAATTCGATATCAAGGTGATGTTCGTCAACACCTGGCATATCAGCGATCAACACGATTTCTTGCTGATCCTCCCAAATGTCGACCAATGGCGAAAACGTGACTTTCTCTCGAGTAAATTCGGCTACGTTGCCATTCGTTTTGGCTTCTTTCGTCTTGGCTTCTTTGCATAGTACTTCGTTCATGGATTTCTCCTCTGAAAATTAATCTGGTCTATCGATTGAAGGTTTTGGAATCAAAAACTATCTACTAAAAAGCGGGACGGAAAACTATCCCCTCACTTCGATTTTACGAGGTTTCACTTCGTCTCGTTTGGGCATGACGATGGTCAACAAGCCATGCTTGAGGGTTGCTTCGACCCGATCAGCATCGATCACGCTGGGCAAATCAATCGAGCGGCGGAATTCTCCGTGAATTCGTTCGCGACGATGCCATGTTCCCGATTCCATTTGTTTTTGCTGGCGTTGACCTTTTAGCGTTAATCGATTCTCTCCGTCAATTAAAATCTCTAGGTCTTCCATTGCCATGCCAGGCAATTCGGCTTCAATCACCAATTGATTATCATCTTGCCAAATGTTCATTGGTGGAAAAGCCTTCCAGCCGCCTTGTTCGTTTTGCCGTTCGAACATTCGATTGAGTTCCTTATGGACTCGGTTTAATTCGTTTGCCCAATTTGGGAAAGGTTGCCAACGAGTTAACATAATGCATCTCCTTTCAAAAAATTTGAAGAAACTTTGGAATGTTGGTATTAACAATTGTTTTGAAATGGAAAACAGCGCTGAGCACGATCCATTGATGATTTTTCACGCCGTTCAGCCACAACGTTGTTTCGTGTCACCGTCACCTCGACGGTGAGCGATTGACACGACTAGTTTGAGTGCAAGATCCGTGCCAAATTGTTAGTGAGAGCCAATGGTTGTTTCCATCATGCAGTAAATCCTTCTGAAAAATCCTGCTGGAAAACCTGAATATTGTTTTCGCAACTTCGAATAAATGACTCGATCGTAATCCGAACGCAAACGTTCATTCGAATTGTTGACCGTCTCGATTTCCGGTATAACCAAGTGGTCTAAGGATTGCCAAATTGGCAGTAAATAACTGAAAAAATGTCAACTTCACCCCTTTTTTGATGTACGCATGTTCCAAGGTTTCCCCCCCGAAACGCAGCAGTTTTTCGGTGAGCTTCAGGCCAATAATGACCGTGTTTGGTTCGCGGAGAACAAGTGGCGATACGAGCAATTCGTGATGGAGCCGGCCCTTGAGTTCGTGACCGAGGTTCAACGCCGTCTGGGGAGAATCGCCCCCTTTTTTCAAGCCGTCCCCCGACGCCAAGGGGGATCGATTATGCGGATTTATCGAGATATCAGGTTTTCTAAAAACAAAAGTCCTTATAAAACCAATTTGGGGATTCACTTTCGGCATGAGTTGGGAAAAGACGCCCATGCACCCGGCTATTATTTTCACCTGGAGGCTGGATCGGCATTTATGGGATGCGGTATTTGGCACCCGGATTCGCAACCGCTGAATCAGATCCGGGCGCTTATCGATGACGATCCCCAGCGGTGGAAACGAATCAAGTCCGCTAAAAAATTTAAGGAAACCTTTCTACTTGATGGGCGGAGTTTGGTTCGTTCTCCCAAAGGTTACAACGATGATCATCCCCTGATTGAGGACTTGAAACGGAAGGATCATTTTGTCTCGGCAGAATTGCCCGATAGCAATATTCGATCGAGCGATTTAGTAGATTGCGTTCTTGAGCGGATGAAAATCGGAAAGCCCTACATCCGCTTTATTTGTGATGCATTGCAAATTCCATCTTGATCACCTTGCAAGATCTACATACCGAAAATATCAGCAAGGTCGTACCAGTGGGCACTGATGGGGGCGGTTACGTCGACGGTTTCTGATTCCATTGGGTGTTGAAAAATCAAATGCCGCGCGTGTAAACCAATCCATTGTTGACGTTGATCAATGACTTGCGGGCCAAATGCCTGCTGAGCACCATACAAGAAATCCCCGATGATCGGCAGATTGCGACTGCTGCATTGGAGTCGTATTTGGTGAGTCCGCCCGGTTTGCAATTCGATTTCCAGCCAGCTCAATCCCTCTGCCTGACCTTTGAGCTGATAGGTTAATACGGCTTGTTTGGCTTCGGGATGGTCACTGGATACAATTTCTGATTTTGATTGATCCGGAATCTTTCGCATGAAATCGATCCACTGGCCGGAGGGTTGATCAAGTTGGCCTTCGGCACTTTCGACAATTGCCCAATAAGTTTTGGTAACCGATCGATTCTCGATTTGAGCCGAGATGCGGTTGGCTGCTCGCACGTTTCGAGCCATCACGATTGCTCCCGAAACAGGTCGGTCGATCCGATGGGGTACGCCGATATAATGTTTGTTTGCATCGGGCTGGCGTTGTTTGAGCAATCGCCTCAGTCGCCACTCCAGCGAATCGATGCCGGGGGGAGCCTGCGTCAAAACACCTCCCGGTTTGTTGATTACAACAAACGAACGGTGTTCATATAGTATATCAATCAAATCGTTGGGGGCGGTTTCAGTCATCGAGGATGATCATCGCATCGCCGTAGCTGTAAAACCGATACTCCTCATCAATAGCAGCCTGATAAGCCCGCTGCATCAGTTCATCCCCGCCAAAGGTTCGGATCAGCACCAATAAAGTGCTGCGGGGCAAATGAAAATTCGTCATCATCGCATCGACTCCTTTGAACTGATAAGGTGGCCGAATGAACAAATTCGTTTCACCCGTCCAAGGGGCCAACGTCCCCGTTTGTGCCGCCGCTGTTTCCAGAACACGCATCGAAGTGGTTCCCACAGCAATCGCTCGGTTTCCCGATTCCCGGGCCGTATTGATTTTATCGACCGCTTTTTCCCCAATGGATCCCGATTCAAAATGCATGTTGTGATCCTCCAATCGCTCGACAGCGACGGGCTTGAAGGTGCCGATTCCAACATGCAGCGTCAGATTCGCAACTTGAACGCCTCTTTCAATCAGACGATGAATCAAGTTCTTGGTCAAGTGCAAGCCGGCAGTTGGCGCGGCGACGGCGCCGGGATTTTTGGCGTAGATCGTTTGATAGTTTTTTATATCCGTATCCACCATTTGACCATTGCGGATATAGTTGGGCAGAGGAATTCGACCTGCTTTTTGCAGTAACGCCTCGACCGACTCTTGACTGCGTGGATGAACGACCCAAGAACCGTCTTCCAGTCTGGTAATCAGATCCAAAATCAAGGATTCTTGGCCTTCACGATCGACCAGTGTCACCGTTTCGCCCGCTTTTGCGTTTCCTCGCGTCTTGCATAATACACGCCAGTTACCGACCGAGTCCGATTCCAAGAATAGCCCTTGCCAACGCCCTCCTGTGGAAGTTCGAAAACCGACAAGTTTGGCTGGAACGACGCGTGTGTCATTCAGCACCAAGCAGTCCCCCGCCTGAATGATCTCCGGCAAATCGCGAACGTGGTAGTGATCAATCGACGAGGCCTGCCGATTAACCACCATCAGCCTGGCATCTTCTCGGTTGGCCAGCGGTTGTTGTGCGATCAATGCCTTGGGCAATTCAAAATCATAATAGTCCGTTAATTCTTGCTGACTGATTGTTTGAGCATCCATAATTTATATTTTGCTAAAAAAATCTCGATGCAACAGGGAGCGATAAAGGGGGCGATTTATCGCCGTTCCGGTCGTCATCGATTTAATTTTTGTTGAATTTTTTTGAGCAGCCGATGGGATGCTCGCTTTCATTCTAAAATTGAATCCGCAAATTGCCTAGGCTGTTAATCGTAATCCGCAGCATTAGAGAGGATTAGCAAGGGGCTTTTCTCCACAAAACGTCTTCTATGTCCCCTTGCGAAACCATGCTAGCAACTAAAATTATTGGAAAAAAGAGGGCTTTTTTATCGTGTTTTCTTGTTGTAAACCGATCTTCGACCCCACACGGGCAACCTTCGGCTTGACGAACGAATTTCAAAGGGTATCTTGGT
>JBGTHU010000639.1:0-3124 GCA_041745975.1 Mariniblastus sp. | reverse complement strand
GTAGACGGTGACAACATAAAAATGGTTTTACAATGCTCAGAATGAGATTTCTTTAGGATTCTCAACCGCTCATTCAAGCAAATGTCCCTCCCACTTGGATGGGGACGTTGACAGTGACGCTACCGTCATTTCGAATAGTGTCCGATCAAAATTATAGCGACCGATCATGCAATCGAAAACCAGTTTCGTCCTTTATGAAATCAAATCAGTATCAAACGACCTCGTTTCGCAAATCTTGTTTTGGCTTATTGAGCGCAGCGACAGTTGCCGTAGTCGTCTTGGTAAGCGTGGCCTGGATGATTGGGGGACGCACTTTCACGGAAAAGATCTTGACAGAGTTGGTCAGTCCGGTGGGGATGGTTTGGTTTCTGTTGGCTCTGTTTTGGATTGCTGCTTTTTTACAAGGTCAGCTTTGGACAGGCTGGCAAGGTTTGGGGATTTGGTTACTCTTGACACTCGGCGGTAACTATTGGGTTGCCAATCAATTGATCGCTGGGCTGGAATCAGACTTTCAATTGATGGACCCCTTTCAAGCCGAACCCTTGGAACGGTTGGTCTTATTGGGGGGCGGAACGAGTTCTCGAGTTTCTGGAGCCCCTCAATTGTCGATGTCGGGCGATCGAGTTGCTCTGGCCGCTCAACTGTATCATGCGGGTCAAGTCAATCAGATTATTTGTTCAGGGAGTAACTCATTTCAACCCAGCGAAGATTCGCTCCACTGTCGCGAAGAGGCGCGGCAGATTTTGATTCGTTTAGGCGTTCCTGCCGATGCCATCGTGTTGATCGAGGGGGCTAATACCAGCGAAGAAATCGCCAATTTATCGAAGTTTATGGCGCAACATGCAGAGCAATCGCCGCAACGTATTGGTATCCTGACATCGGCTTGGCATTTGCCCCGAGCGATGCGATCAGCACAGCGTCATCGCTTGGAGGTTACTCCGGTTCCCGCCGATTTTCGGTCGGAACCATTTCGGTTGAATCCCAACTTGATCGTCCCCGGGGCAACGGAGTTGAACAGTGTCCGTTCGACAATCAAGGAACACCTTGGTCGGCTGTTAGGAAGATAAGGCTCACGTGAAGCGATACGCATTAAATGGACTGCTTCTGATTCTGCTGCTGCTATCGCTTCCCTGGATGGCCTACCGTCGGTGGCGCTGGGGAAAGAACCGTCGAGGTTGGTTACATAAGTTGTTTGGATGGGTGCCCCGCCGCTATGGCAATGCAACTTGCATTTGGTTTCATGCGGTCAGCGTCGGCGAAGTCAACTTGTTGTTTCCCGTCGTTGAACGATTAAAGTCGCTTAATCCAGATTTGGAGTTGGTTTTTTCGACGACTACCGAAACGGGATATGAGGTTGCCAAGGTCAAGTTTCCCGGGCATACCATTTTTTTTTGGCCCTATGATTTTTCCTGGGCCGTCGGTAACGCGTTTGGTCGAATTCAGCCAGCTCTGATCGTGTTGGCTGAACTGGAGCTGTGGCCCAATTTTATTGAACTGGCTTCTCGCTACCGATCTCAGCGACTTCAACAGGGGATTCCAGTTGCTGTTATCAATGGTCGTTTGAGTGAATCGAGCTTTCGCGGTTATCAACGTTTCGGTTGGTTAATTCGTCCGATTTTCGCTAAGTTAAGTTTGGTCGCCGCCCAAGATTCGACCTACGCCAGCCGATTCGTCCAGTTGGGCTGTCCCAGCCAGCGGGTGTTGGTTACGGGCAACATCAAATACGACGGCGTTCAGACCGATCGATCAAATATATATTCGGAACAATGCCGTCAGTTGGCCAATATCCAAGTTGGCGAATTTGTGTTCGTGGCCGGCAGCACACAAGAAGCGGAAGATGTGCTGGCCGCAGAGGTCTACTGCCAATTGCAATCCGAATTTCCTCAGCTGCGGTTGATATTAGTGCCGCGGCACCCCGAGCGGGTGGCTCGACTGGTGTCCATGTTGACCGCGAAGGGGCTCTCGGCGGTTCGCCGCAGCGAAATTGGGGCGAATCGTCAGTTTGCCGATTTCAGAATTCCTCCCTCCGACTGCCCGATCTTGATTGTCGATGTGGTGGGGGAGTTAAATGCCTGGTGGGGATTGGCCGACGCAGCCTTTGTCGGGGGGAGTATGGGAACCCGCGGGGGACAGAATATGCTGGAACCGGCTGCCTACGCCACCCCAGTCTGTTTTGGCCCAAACACAAAAAACTTCGCCCAGGTCGTTGCTCAACTGCTGGACGCCAAAGGAGCTGTCGTCGTTCATGATCAAGCCGAAATGCAACAATTCGTTCGAAAAGTGATGACCAATGCCGAGTGGGCCAAAGCCCTCGGTCAACGGGCCCAGCACGCTATTTTGCAACATCACGGAGCCTCTGATCAAACCGTTCAGCAGTTATTAAGTTTGTTGAAAGCTAGACCTGAATAAGGGGACAACCCCTTTCCGGTGCGTCCATAAACCGCGATAAATCAACTAGAATCCAAAGAATCTGGCTCCTTCTTTTTAGCTGGTCTTTAGACGGTCTTTAGCTGGTCTTTAGATGGTCTTTAGATGGTCTTTAGATGGCATCTACCCGGTGTGACGTGCTCAGGGTTTCATTGAAGCAGGTTGGATTGTAAACTATGTTCAGCGGTAAAAATTTCAGTTAGATCGTTTTTTACGATTCACTGCTTTTGACATTCAACCTGATGGAGAAAATATATGAGTCAAAATTTCCCAAGTCGAGCGGGTCGAGGGGGAGGTGCTGGCAGCGGTGCGGCAGCGTTGGAAATCAATGGATTCTGGTTGTTGTTATTGGCCTTAGTGCTGCTGGCGGTTTGGGCCGGCAGTTCCTCTGTCTACACCGTCGATACCAAAGGCCAGTCCGTCGTAAAGCGATTCGGCAAAGTGATTGACATCAAACAACCGGGGCTGCATTTCAAGTTGCCTTTTGGAATCGACACCCAAGAGTTTGTGCCGACGGAACAAGTCCTCAAACAAGAATTCGGCTTCCGTACTCGCCAGGCCTTAGTGGGACGGCCCACGCAAACCAGCAAGGCGCCCGACGAACAAGCCGAATCGCTGATGTTGACCGGTGACCTGAAAGTCGTCGATGTGGAATGGGTCGTGCAGTACCGAATTATCGATCCCGACAAATTTTTAC
>JBGTHU010000638.1:0-1953 GCA_041745975.1 Mariniblastus sp. | reverse complement strand
GTTCCCCCAACCTGCCACCGAGGTCAATATTGTCGACCCACCGATCGACTACGGCCTCAAGAGAATTGTGGCGATCTTTAAGACCATGTCGGAAATGGTTCGCAGTCCATCGACCCTGTTAATTTTGCTGGGGATTTTTGGATCGGTGACGATCAGCGTGATCCTGCCTCATGGGGCCATGTCAACGATGCTGGAGAGGGACAATGGGTTCGCTCCATTGATAGTGGCAATCTTGGGAATTCCGATTTACTCCACTCCGTTGCTGGCCATGAGCCAGATCGGTTCGATGTTTCAGCATGGCAACTCGATTGGGGCTGCGTTCAGCTTGCTGATTTTTGGCGCCGGTGTCAATTTGGGCCTCATTGCCTGCTTCTTTCAATTGCTGGGAGCCAAAAAAACAATTGGATTTTTAAGCATGTTGGCAGCGATTGGATTGGGGTTGGCTTACTTAATTAGCGAACCGCTGTTCCCCAAAGGAATTGAAATTGCGGGTCATACCCATGCCTTTGATGTTTATACCAATCCGTTTACCGGTTCCAGCGACTATTCTCAGTCAGCCCTTCACGAAATGGGGACATTTTGGCGGCAAAACGAGTTCGGGGGAAGTTATTTGCTGGCCGCCTTGATCGGGCTGGGTGTTTTATTTCCTCTGATGCCTGGGCGCGGACGAATAAACCAATGGCTCAGTCAACGCTCCACCAGTATCGGTAAGGATTTGATTTTGCCTGATTGGGTGATGAGAACCGTTGCCATCGTGGGCTTGTTCGCCTTGAGTGTCATCGGCTGTTTTGTCTACTACCCTCCGCCAAGTGAATCGCTGGAGCAAATGCAACATATCAATCTGGATGTTCACGCGGCCAGTCGCGGCGAGTGGGAAGTCGCCTCGCGAGGGATCGAACTGCAAGAGTCATGGTCTCGTCTGTTGGAAGTTGGTTATTTCATTCGCAAAGGTCATTTGAGTGAATTCCATCGAGTCAAAGCGAGGATTTTACGGGAACGATTGGAGTTGCTGCGACATGCCGTCGAGGATCAAGATTTGGAGGAAGCACAGCGTTTCGTCAAAGAAACCGACCGGGCTTATCGACGTTTAAGTCGAGCCTTTCAAGCCAATCAATAAGGTGTGGCGAACGGCTGAAAAAAAACTAACCGTTCGGGAAATTTGACCTATGTTGTGCCAAGTGAGGAATTGAGTTTAGGCGCTTGTTGCTACCCTCAAATTCGGTCATCGAAAGAATTTTCAGTAATTTTTTGATTCTCTTTTTTCGCAAGCCTATAATTCGACAAGATGCTGAGGTTCAAATCTGCGCCCCAGTTTGCGTTTTGAGGAAACGATTATAACAACGTGAAAAACCAGTCTGAATTCTGAGTAGCGATTGATGATGATGAGCGATTTTGCAACCGGCCTATCGCGCTGATTCCGGCTTCGTAAACTTTCTTTTTCTCATCCGCCGGGTTATGATGGGTCAATGAGCGAGTTCTCCGCGAACCACAGTACTCGGCGTACCAAGCGTTCCACGGCTTGCCCCAAAGTAGTGTGCCCCGCGGGATTGTTCGAAAATCGACTCAATCCCCAAGGGCATTTTGTCAAACGAATTTCCAATGGAACCCAAAAATGAGCAGCAACAAAACCAAGCTTGAATACATTTGGCTCGATGGCGGTAAGCCAACTCAAAACTTACGTAGTAAGACCAAGATTGTCAGTGACTTTGGTGGTAACCTGGCCGACTGTCCTTCGTGGTCGTTTGATGGTAGTTCCACCGGCCAAGCCACCGGTAGGCGCTCCGATTGCATTTTGGAACCGGTTGCTTTATACCCCGATCCAGGCCGAAAAAATGGCTATTTGGTGCTTTGCGAAGTTTTTGATGCCGATGGAGCTCCCCATGCTTCTAATGGGCGGGCGCTGATTGATGACGACAATGACGATTTCTGGTTCGGTTTTGAACAGGAATATTT
>JBGTHU010000637.1:0-9380 GCA_041745975.1 Mariniblastus sp. | reverse complement strand
ACGATCAGGATTTTCTTTGTTTGAAGTGCTGGTCGCGATGACGGTTTGCGTTTCTGGAATCGTGTTGATTTTGGGAATGTTGCAGCGCGCCGATCAATTTTCTCAACGCGGTAAAGCACGAATTGAACAACAAATTCTTTGCCAAAACTTGACCAATCAATTGCGATTGGGGATTGCCGCATTCCCGGATACACAGCGAGAGGCGTGTGAAGAAAATGAAGGGTATTGGTATTCCGTGAATCGCACTCCCTACCCGCCTCTACCGTTGACGCGAGTGGAGGTTTCTGTGTGGCCCAAAAGCAAAATGGAATTGGCAGGTGCCGATTTTTCCGGCTCTGCAGTCGGAGAAAGCAGTACCAATGAAAATTTGGCTGCCTCCAACCCCAGCCATCGGTTTTCTCTCGTTTTTTTGATGCCAATCCGTGCAGATTCGCCTGCCCAGCCACCTGGCGAACCTTTTTCAGAATCTACCCCACTAGCAGAGAGCGAAGTGTTTTCTGATGGCGGAAATGACTCTTTTCAAGGTACGAATCAACCATGATTGGCAATCTTCGAAGTCGCAATCTGAACACTCTGAAACATCCGATATCCGGTAAATGGGAGGCCCGCTGCGCTGGAGTCTCCCTGTTGGAAGTCTTGGTCTCAATCACTTTAGCGATGGTAATGCTCAGTTCCGTTTGGTCACTCACATCGATATTGACTCGCCGATTCGAATCTCATTTGAATATCTCTGAAACAAATCAGATGCTCCGATCCCTGCATCAACAGTTGTCTCACGACTTCAACAGCCTGATGCGGCAGCAGTCAGCGGCGGTGAAAACGAGTCCCTTGGAGTCCAATGCGTCGCTTGTTTCATCTTCCACCGATTCCTTTGCAAGCTCTTCAGTGGTGACCGGATCTGAGTCACAAAGCCCCATGATTTCCGAATCATTTCCGTCGGAGAGGCTCAATCAACCGATAGCCCCATCGGATGCGTTCCGTCAAGTCGATGAGTTCGGCCAGGAATTTGGAGTGGAAAATTTTGCTTCGGCTGCTCCATTGACTACCTTGCGAGGCAACCCCGATCAAATGACGTTAATTGTCTTTACCGATCCGGTCGATTTAATGTTGCAAGGCATTCGCAGGCAACGGCTTTCCGAATCAGATGACCGTCAGTCCGGTAACCAGCAAACCAAACGCATCGCCTTCAAAAAAATCCGCTATTTTGGGATGCCCGCTTCGAGAGATCTCCTCTCAGGTGATAATGATTTCGATGCTGATTACGGAATGGAATCGTCTTTAATGGATTCTCCGTCTGCATCGGCTTCTTTTCCAGAGTCAAAACTCTTAAGCAGAGTCTTAACTCGAGAGGAAACTGATCAGCGGCTGGAAGATCAAAGGCAACCGCCTCGAATCGATTCAGTTTCCCAGATTACTCATTTCCGCTTTTCTTATTTTGATGGATTTGCTTGGCGTTCGAGTTGGAACAGCGACCAAGAACGCCAACTTCCCCAGGCGATTAAGGTCGATTTTAATTTAACACAACCTAAACGATCACAGCGAAGTACCGAGTATGATGGTGGTGGTTCCGATGGGTTTGACACCGATAGGTTTGACACCGATGGGAATGCAAGCGAGCGCTCGCAATATCCGTCGGGGGATGAGTGGGAGATGGAAAGCGACGATGCCAATTTGGCGGACTCGAACGACTTCGATGCATCGCAAAAAGTGTATCAGCACACTTTTATTTTCTGCATCGGTCCCACACAAAATCGCCCTGCGGGTAGCGGAGCTACCGACCGTTCCCGTTCATCAGCTTCTGGAAGCGACCCATCGCAGCAGTCAACTTGGGAGTCGCTGCCAGGTGGTTTCGATGACTGGAACAGGCAATGACAATGTATCGAACCAGAATGAAAATTAGGCATCAAAGTCGCCACGGAGTGGTGTTGCTGGTTGTGACGGTGATGTTATTGTTGATCAGTGCCACGGCGGTCGGGTTGCTGAGCCTATCTCAGATCGAGTATCGAGTGACCAAGCTGCGGGGGGAAGAGATCGCATTGGAAAATTTGGCTCAATCGGCTGAAACCTATCTTTGGGAAATGGCAAAAACGAGTGCAGAGCAACGTCAGTTGTTGGCCGGTCCCGCGTTTAATCCCGAATTAAATCGACCGATCGATTTGATATCGGATGATCCGCTGGAACCTAAGTTTGCTTTCTATCCCCTGTCTGCCGGTAGGAATCAAGCTGATTTGAAGTTGGGTTGGGAAAACGAGTCAAACAAATTGAACTTGTTAGAATTGGGCAAATGGGAGCAGGCGGTTCCGGGACAGGCAATGAAAGCGTTGCTTGAAATCCCAGGCATGAATTCAGACCTGGCCAATCGAATTATCGCTGCCATTGGAATTCGAACCTCACCATCAACTGAAGACGAACTGGCAACACCAGGAAATTTGAGATTGGAACCGTTTCCTTTTTATCCAACTCCACCGGGGTTGCTGGAAGAATTGGCGGTACGCTGCGACACCGATTTGCAGTTGTGGTTTGGTTCGAACAAGTTGGCCATCTCCTTGCCCCACACATCTGCAGAGGAGCGATTTCCGGATGAATCTGTCTCGTCAATCGATGATGAGATGGCGATGAACCCAATATTGAGCGACTATTTGACGTTAGTCAGTCAAGAACGCAATGAGAGTTTTGTCGGCAAAAGACGGGTCTTTCTGAATCAAACAAGCTTGAGAGAATTGCATGCTGCTTTGACCCCTGTGTTGGGAAAAGAGTTTGCGGATTTTGTGGTGTTGTATCGACAGTACGGTCCTGCGGATGGGACTGGGTTGGACACAGTTTCAGATCTATCGGTTGACTTCACCAAACCTGCCATGGCAACGTTCGAATCGGAATTAGATTTGATTGGCGCTACCGTAACTTTGATACTACCCAGTGGCAGGCAAGTGAGAGTCAACAGCCCGATTGCCAACTCTCCCTCGACTTGGAATCGGCGTTTGCAACAAATTTTTGATCAAGTCACAGTCGATTCGCGAGGGATAATTCCGGGACGCATTAATTTGTTGACGGCGTCGCGAGAGGTATTGCTGGCCATCCCTGGAATGGACTATCAACGTGTTGATCAAATCTTGGCGGCTCGGTCAATGGCAGATCTTTCTGGTACCGAGTTTTTCCATCCAGTTTGGATTTTGGAGCGAGAGTTGGTGGATACGTCGACTGCCAAACAGGTATTGCCGTATTTAACGACTTCGGGCGATGTGCTGCGGGCCCGCATCGAAGCCTTTTACCCGCAGAAAAACTATCGAGTTCAGCGAGTCGTAGTCGTAGACGGCACCAATTCGATTCGCGGAAGAATCTATACACGAGAGATAGAATGATTAAAAAACCGAAAAGCCTGATAGTCGTCGATTGGGATTCTCAGGAAACCCGATACCTGTGGGCTGTTTCCTCAGGAAAACGCACTCGCATCAAAGCCATGGGAAAAGTCCACCCCCTCGATCCCAGCGATGATGATGCCCCAGTTGACCAAACCAAGTCCATGTTGCAGGATATCAAATCAATTTTGGGGCTTCGCCGATCCGATCTGGTGGTTTTGCTTCCACGAACAGATATCGATGAGTCTCAGGCTTCCCTGCCGCTGGCCGGCCTGGAAGAATTTAATCTGCTGGTCGCCAATCAGGCTCATGAAGTTTGGCCGGAATCGACTGAATTATCGATCATCGATTATTACCATTTGGACTCTCCCCAGGCTGGAATGCAAGAGATCACCATTACGGCATTGGGCATCGAAAAGAAAAAATCGATCGTCAAGCGAGCTGAATCTTGTGGATTGAAAATTGCGGCCCTGCAACTCAAGCATCTCAATGCGATCAATTTATTGCGAGATCAAGTCAATCTGGCTCAATACCCGATCAATATACTGATCAATCTCAACAGCCAAAATGCCGACTTGGTGATCATGTTGAAGGATCAGATCGCCGTGATTCGTACCATTCCGATGCCGACCACGCAATGGACAGAGACGGAAACGGGTCGTATTAAATTGGAATTACAGCGAAGTCTGATGATGGTAAGACAGCCTGAATCCAACTTGCAAACTTCATCAACCCCCATTTTTTTGTTTGGCGATCCGTCAGAATTGAAAGACATTGCCCAAGCGTTCCAGCGAGATTCGCAGTATGAGGTACATGTCAAAAACCCTTTAGCTAGCTTCGAAATCGATCGCCATGCTCAAACGGATAATCTGCATCAGTTCGCCGCGTTGATCGGAGGTGTAGCTGAGGTCGACGAACGACATCAAGTTGATTTTGTTTCGCCTAAATGCCAACTGAAATTTCCGGCTATCTATCGTCGTTTGATTACTTATGGTTCGGTCGCAGCGGTCGTTTTAATCATGTTGGTCTACAGCGGTCTTAACGAAGTTGGACAAGCAAAACAAGCCAACGTGAAACTGCGGCAGGAAATCAAGAAGGTGGAAGATCAAATTGCTGATCTGAAAAAAAGAACCGCAGTGGTTGATTACGTTAAACGTTGGGAAAATGAAGAAGTCAACTGGCTGGAAGAACTCCGTGGACTAAGCCTCCGATTTCCCTCGCGCGACAAAGCTCAAGTTCGTTCAATGACCATGAGCGTCAACTCCAACCGACGCGGAGTGGTGTCGATGAGTGTTCGATCTCAAGACGAATCAGTAATTTCCAGCCTGGAGCAAGCGATTCGCGATGAATATCATCAGGTTCGCACCAGCTCGCTCAGCCAATCGGTTTCAGAAGGCGATTTTGGATGGCAATTCAATGCTGCGGTTTCCATCGTTCCCCGCCAAAAAATCGACTTGGAAAATGATCCCGTGCTGGCTTTGTCGCGAAATGAACCAAATGGAAATGATTTGTCGAACGAGAGTCTTTCACAAGATTCCGATCGATCTGATACAAATCTCCCGGATCGCAATGATCAAACTCGAGACAAATTGATCTCAATTGAAGAATTCGAATCGGAAAGGGATAATAACCCAAATCAACCAGGAGACCAGCAATGAGCCCTCAACGTAGAAATATTTTATTGGTCCTGTTGGGAACTGTGGTGTTTGGATATTTTTCGTACGATCTATACGAGCGGTTTTATTCGATGCCGTTGGAAAAGGAAGTCAAACAAGAATTGGCTTTGGAGAAACGTTTGAAAGACTCCAAGTTGCAATTGAAAAAACTGGACAACAAAATCCCCCAGCGGGAAGTGTTTGAACAACGCTCGCTGCCGGCCACTGCAGAGATTGCTACATCCGCTTACCAGGCTTGGTTGCTTAACTTGGTAACTCGTTTGGGCTTGGTCAGTCCCACCGTCGATTCCAGCAGCCCAATCGATGATGGCGATTTGACTCGACTTCAATTCAGCGTTAAAGGAAAAGCCAGCCTCAAACAATTGACTCAGTTCCTATTTGAATTTTACCAAGCCGGTCATTTGCAAAAAATCAATCAGATAACGCTAACTCCAACTGCCAAAGGGGAACGACTGGATATACTGGTCAACATCGAAGCGCTCGCCTTGCGTCGCGCGGTAAACGAACAAGGACTGACCCAAGAAATAGGTAATCGTTTGGTGCATTCCTCTATCGATCCTTATCTGGCGATTGCCAGTCGGAATTTGTTTGGCGAAAATGAAGTGCCCCAAATTCTCAGCACCACGCGACTGACTGCGATCACGCGCGATCGACTTGGGCGTCAGGAAGCCTGGTTCACCACGGTCGGAAAAAAGAAAAGCCAAATCGTCACCGAAGGGCAAACCTTGGAGTTGAGCACACTGACGGCCAAAGTGATCTCGATCGATTCCGATGCCTTGGTCATCGAGATTGAGGGGACTGCGGCAACCCTTCGGCTGGGCAAGTCATTGGCCGAACTGGATACGCTCTCACAATTGACTCAATCGAGCTCGACTGGAATCACAGCCCAATCCAAGGCGGAAACTGTACTAGATCGCTGATCTGACAAAGCCGCGTCTCCTCGTACGAATGATGATCATGGCATTCTGGAACTCGGTTTTAAATGGGTACTGGCATCAGGACATCGCAAGCCATTTTTAATTTAAGGCTCTCACATCGATTTAGATAAAATTGTCGTGGTTCTTGGCGACTTAAACATAAGGCCAGCATCCGGTCGCCGGTTAAAAATCGTATCGGACTGACCGTTCGCTGCGTTAAATTTCCCTTAGCATCGCGATACTTAAATTCCACGACCCAGTGGTCAGGGTCGGACATTGCTCTTTGAATTTGATTCTTCATATTTCATCTAACCTTTTGCTTTAATTTGTTTTAATAGCGAATTTTTATTCGGAAATTCTGCTGTGCGCGGCAAAATTCGTGGTCCGTCTTTCAATCGAACATTAATATTGTCCGTGACGTTAGGGACACGTTAGGTCAGGACTCGTTCGATTAAACGATTTTTTTTGAAATAGTTAAAACCAAGGTTGTCTCAGTTGGAAACGGATTGCGGACGTTGATTAGCCGGTGGGGTAGTGGTGAATCCTGCTTCCACCGAGTAAACTCGGCGGGGAACAAGCATTCTGCCCGAGGGTAACTCGTAGGAACGGCCCAACTGAGCTTGTTTCGGTTGAGCCAAGGATTCACCACTAATCGGCGCGGCCCCGACACCACTTCTCCAGCGCAGCGGATAGGCGAGTTTAAAAAATTTGACTCGAAAACCTCGATGTTCGCAACGAAACGGCGGTTTTTTCGAGTTTTTTTTGGGACGAGCCCACTTACGCGGTGACTCTTTCATAAAGTGAAAGATATTCATAAGTCAGTAGTAAACATTTTAAGCAACCGTTCACGGGCTTACGCTCGGGCCGCCGCGAATTTGGCGGGAGGCGTGGTTCGTTGGGTGCGAATTGCACCACGCCAAATTTGCTCTAGCCATGCGGTTAAACGATGAAATTGACTCGATTGGGCAACGCTCGCCAATTTAATATACCGTCTTCAACTCAACACCAAAGCTGAACAGGCAACAGCCTTGAATTTGATCACTCACCAGCAATTGACAGCTTTGGTTGACCAGCACTCAGCTTCCTTAGTGCTGTTCGCCCGCCAATGGTGTAATGATCCGGACGATGCGGTGCAGCAGGCCTTCATCGAGTTAGTCCAATTGGAAGCACTTCCTCGCGATCAAGTCGCTTGGCTGTACACCACCACCAAACGAAGGGCGATCAATCAAACGCGAGGGGAGAGCAGGCATCGCAAACGGAATCAAGTCGCCTGCGTAAACGTCCATCCGCCAACCGATGGAAACGATCCCACCCCTTGGTTTGAATCGAATATGGAAAAAAATGAAGAGGTCGCGAAACTTAAAACAAAATTGGAAACGCTGGAGCCAGTGGAACGAGAAATCATTGTCGCTCGAATTTGGGGGGAACTCTCATTCGAACAAATCGGCAGTTTGGTCGGTCGGTCTTCCAGTTCCGTTCACCGCGATTACCAAACCGCGCTGGTCAAACTGCGACAAGCCTGGACGGACACCAACAGCCATACAATATGTATAAATTCTAACACAAAATCAGCTGCTAAACAGAAATCGGTTGAGAATGACTCGGCAGATACGACTTGCCAGACTTCTATCACCAAGGTTGAACGATGAATGAAGACAGAAATTTAAACGATCAATCACCCCAGAAAAAACTGACTGATCCGGAATTAATCGCTTTCGAACAGCATTTGCGACAGATCCAGCCTCGAAATGCCAAACTGGATTTGTCAGCAATCTTGGCGGAATTATCCGCGGCAGAGGGATGTTCCCCCGTCTCACCCGCAGCGGCCATACCTGCTCCAATTTCATCGACTCCCCTAATATTGGATTCACAAATACCGGTTCAAACTCCTTGGCGAATCGTCGGAACCGCATGGGCTGGAGGGATGGTGATGGGGGGCTGCTTGATGTTTTTACTGATGGGCTACTTCCCCCCAAGCCCTTCGTCCGATTCGAGCTCCATTGCTACTCGGCTTGAGCCTGCGGAAACGATCGGGGCGAAAGATTCGGAAACTCAACCAATCCAGCGTGCAAATGAATTGCCGACTGAACCGCCCAATCAACCTGCCCGCCAGTATCGGAGAATGGGAATTGCCAGTTCCCCAACGGAGATCCGTTCACCACTTTCGGCCCGAGCGGGACTAGGTGTTGGGTTATCCGACTTCAATGGTTGGGATCGTAGGGAGCCATGGGGACGGGGACTCAGTCACGACCAATATCCCAATGCCGGTGAGTCAGCTTCCCCCTCAGCCACTGCTTCATCTGAATCCGAATACCGGTTGCAAATTCAACTGCCACCTTCAACGCCGACAACTAGCGTTTATCGTCTGACTGAACAATTAATCAATGAAATCCTATGAGACAATCCATGCAAAAAACTAGAACTTTCTTCAACATCCTTCGCGCATCGATATTTTTGATATTGCTATTTGGGTACTGCTCACCGCAGTTATTCGGTCAGTCAGTACGAGGCTGGGTCTATAACGATCAAGACCCAGATTTTGCCAATCGCTCGGTTCGCACGAGGGAATTAATACTTTATCCCGCTGCAGAGACACGTCCCGCATTAAAGTACCAATTGATTCCCTCCGACTTCCATCAACTCGAGGGAAACGCGGCAGCCTATTACCTGCGGGCTTTAGGATTCCCCGAAAGGAACAATATTCGACTTGAACTCGATCGAATCTGGACCGAGGCGTACAAAGAATCTCAAAAGAAAGGGGTAAGCGTCTATGACCTGCCCCCCTATTCTTGGCAAGGCATGAGACCACACGAGCTACCGCTGGAGGAAGTCAAGAAATACTTAAGTCTAACTGAATTTCAAGCGAGAGAGATTGCCGAAGCTCATGTGCTGAAAACGCTTGATTTCAGTCGCAATCTCCGCGAAGTTGATAGCCCAATCAGTATCTTACTTTCCGAGATCCAGTCTTTTCGCGAACTGGCAAGAACCCAGTCCCTGCGTTGCCGCGTAGCCATTGCCGAAGGCCGCATTGACGACGCGATCAAGATTACGGGGCATCAATTCCGGATGGCGAACCATTTGAGCCAGGATCCGATCTTGGTGTCAAACTTAATCGGGATAGCGATTTTTGGAATTGGCTGGGACGATGCACTGGAACTGCTTCAAGCACCCGACACTCCTAATTTGTTTTGGGCATTTGCCTCACTGCCTAAGCCATTGGTTCCGTTAGAAAAGTCGCTGGCCTTTGAAAAAGAATGGGTCACCTCGCAGTTGAAAGCACTGAAAGAGGTCGACGAACGATTCAAGCCGGCAGGTTACTGGCAAGCCTTCATCGATCAAATCTTGCCGCAATACGGCTTTGTCGAATCCGAATTCGATGTCAATTTTTTTGACCGGACGGGGTTGATCAATCTAATTGCTGCTGGTTATCC
>JBGTHU010000636.1:0-2704 GCA_041745975.1 Mariniblastus sp. | reverse complement strand
GGTTTCCACGCCATCGCTCAAAAATGTAGTCACTCGCGACGTGTCATTCAATGTCCAGTAATCCAGTTCCACCCCGGGCCCGAACTTGGATTCAAAACCGATTTGAAACCGAGGAACTTCGTCATAGCCGAATTGAAAGCTCTCCGACAGTCCCGAGAGCTCGCGCGTCACCGCCGTGTTTCCCTGAAAGACGGGCTTGAGGAATAACAGCGACGCTGATCCAAAATACCGTCCTGTGACCAAGATCTCTTTTATCCCAGGAAAGTCCTCTTTTTTTTCTTCGAATTCAAATCGTTGACCATAATCATCGGCATCTGAAGTTCGCTGAACAGGAAACGCCGAGCGATGCCCTAAATTGGGTCGAAAGTTTGGTTCTATCGATCCCCAAGTGGACATCGGTACTTGCGGAGCGGTTTGGACGCCGGGCTGAGCATTGACTCGATTGTCAGGTTGCATAAAAATAGGTGCCGATCCAGCGCGGTTCATTGACGGATTCGCGTGGGGTGATTGCCCAATCGCGGTCCCTTCCATAGGGTACGAACTCAATGGAGGTTGAAGGTTCCACTGATTCGATTGTTTTTGCTCCGATCGTTTCAATAACGCGCGTGTCAACGAATCGGAATAAGCGGAGTTTTGGGGATTGCTCGGAATCGATGGCTTGGCAATTTCCGCTTCGATCCCCTCCAAGATGGAACGATCGCTACTAGAAGGCGAATCTTCCAGAGGTGGAAAATCCGGAACTCGTTCTGACGTTGCTGAACGCTGTGGCAATTCCAAATCCTGGCGAATGTCATTCGGCATCGGCGGTACTTCTCGGACTTGATTCCGCCCTGCAGGAGGTGTCGATAGTATTTGACCGCCCACGTGTGAAGCCGATAGGAAAGGTGAGTTTGGTGACGCGGAACGATTCGAACCGGTCGGCGTCAAGTTCGAATTAGATTGGCCGGAAGGATACGGACTTGCATCAAACTGACTCGCTCCGTTATTCGCTGGCACGTTTGAATCGGGTTGAAAAAAATGATTGCGATCGAGTGAACTCACATTGAAGTAGGGGGTTGGTTCGGCGGCTGAATTGCCTCTTGGGAAATTCACTTGAGGGATTCCATTTCCGGTTGGACTTGAAGGGCCCCAAGTTTCCCAACTATTAGGAGACATGGAACGATAGTCACTGGAATCTTGCTGCGGTGTCGTTCGACTTTGATCCGGTACATCGGGTCGCTCCGTGGCAAAATCGCCTCGCGAGTAATATTTTGGTAAAACGGAATGGTTGCGGTTGCTGGCGGAAATCGTCCCTTCAAAATACTGATTTGACGGAGATTGATTTGCGGGAATGGGCAACCCAAAAGAACTCGGGCTTTGTCCCCAAGCTTGCAATTGAGATATCGGCAACGTCAATTCGATCAACAAACAGGCGACTACCGAAAAAAAGATAATCCAGATATTGATTGATCCTACACCGCAGGGGATGGCAATTCTCGTTTGTCCGATTCCTTCCAGCCGAGTGTTTTTCGGCTGACACCAGAAAGGACCGTAGCAATCACGGTGACCTTCGTTAGGGTGTCGGTTGATGAATCGGAAATAAGACATGGTCAGCTGGTGCCGTGGTAACTAAGATTTATTGTAACCATTCACAGTTATTTGACGCCTTCCCAAATCGGCCAAAATGGTAGTGAGGTTGAAGCTCCTGCCAAAACCTTTAATCACCAATGCGATTCGTCGCACGTCGCTTGTCTCGGCAGGAGCCTCGACCTCCCGCTCAAACCGTGAACGGTTGCGATTGGTTAAAATGAACCCAATGTAGGGAAGACTCGCCCTTGCTGATTAAAATCGGTACAACCGTTACAATGAGAGATATTATCCGGAGCAGTCGCTACAGCCAAAGCAACCGATTCGACCGTCAAAATCGTTAAGGTTTCCCATTCCAAACCGGAACGAAGCCTGAATTTGCCAAATCACAAGATTTATGCACCAATTTCCAGTCAAAACCGCTCTTTTGACTCCACCCGGAAGGGCGGCAGTTGCTGTCATCGGTCTGTGGGGTGAAGATGTCGTCGACTTGATCGATCAAGTTTTCGCCTCGAACACCGGTAAATCGCTGGTTGAACTTAGCCAGCAACGAAAACTGGAACAGCAAATTTTCTACGGACGTTGGCTGGCTACGGGAGAGGATGTTGTCGTGGCCCAATTAGACGATTGGTGGGAAATCCATTGCCACGGAGGTAGCTTTGCCTCTCAAAAGGTCCTTGATTCATTGATTCAGTCGGGGAATGTGGAAGTCATTTCATCACCGACGGCAGCCAAACGAATTTTCAAGACCGGCTGGAAGGCTGAGACTCAATCGCTATTGAGCCGATCTTCCACAGATCGATCCGCCCAGTGGTTACTGCGGATGCTGCAACTGGCAGACACATTTGCTGAACGATTGAGAGAGGAGTTGATTGCCGATACCGCTCGATTTGGATTAACTTTGAAACAAATGCTTGAGTTTGCTGAATTCGGACTTCATTTGACGACACCTCGCTCGGTCGTTCTCTGCGGTCAACCCAACGTCGGCAAAAGTAGTTTGATCAATGCGATCATTGGATTCGAGCGATCGATTGTACATCAACAACCTGGCACGACTCGGGATGTCGTTACGTCACTTTCGGCTGTTGATGGCTGGCTAGTCGAATTCAATGACACTGCAGGGCTACGCGATACGACC
>JBGTHU010000635.1:0-3362 GCA_041745975.1 Mariniblastus sp. | reverse complement strand
TATCAAGCAGCCGAAAAAGACGGCGTGATACGCCTGAGTGAAATGGGAGACGAATTGACCATCAAACATGTGTTTGAGTTGGTGTTAAGATTAAAACAAATTTGTAATTTCGATCCTACTACGGGAGCGAGTAGTAAGATGGAGCGTCTGGTTGCCGACATGGAAGAAGTCGCCGCTAGTAATCAAAAAGCGATCGTCTTTAGCCAATGGGTCGATTCTCTGCAACAGATTGCTGAGCAAATCCCTCAATTTCAACCCCTGCAGTATCATGGGCGACTCCCCCATTCCCAACGCGACCCGATTTTAGCCGAATTTAAGGAAAACCCGCAGCGCAGGGTATTGTTGATGAGCTATGGAGCGGGGAGTGTCGGGTTGAATTTGCAATTTTGTCGCTATGTATTTTTGTTTGACCGCTGGTGGAATCCGGCTGTCGAGGATCAAGCCATCAATCGAGCCCACCGGATTGGCGCTGCCGGAAGTGTCACGGTGACACGAATGATCATGGCAGGTACAATCGAACAAAGAATCCATGAAATTTTAGAAGCCAAACGAGAGCTGTTTCGGGAAATCCTCGATCATGATGACTCGGTACCCAAGCAAGGGCTGACTCGCGACGAGATCTTTGGCTTGTTCCAATTGAGAACAACTGCCGGTAAACCGATCCGTAATCGCCAAGCTGCTGCTTAACGCATACCCAATGTGGAAATATTGTGAAAGACAGTATCCAGCAAAAATCCATCCAACATAATAGCTATCCCGCTTGGGCACCTCGCTTTTGGCACGGAATGCGGTTGGTAGATTATGTACGACTGTTACATGAAAATCGGTTTCAAATCGATTGGTCTCGAATGCCGATGGCTGCGATTATCGGTGGTTGCAGTCTATTTAATGCCATGATGTCCCAATGCCAAAGGTTGACTCATGGGGCCCGTATTCGCGATGCGGAATTGGTCGGGCCGCCGGTGTTCGTCATTGGCCATTGGCGATCAGGAACAACATTAATGCATGAATTGTTGGCGTTGGATAATCGCTTTGCCTTTCCAAGCAACTACGATGCGTTTAATCCGAACCATTTTCTTTTGTCCCGATTTTGGTTGTTTCCCATTGTGCGTTTACTGATGCCAGGCATCCGTCCGATGGATAATATGACGATGGGAGCCGGTTCTCCTCAAGAAGATGATTTTGCGCTGTGTGCCCAGGGAGCCCCCACTCCATATCGGCGGATCGCCTTCCCCAATCGCCCCCACCGCGACCACCTGCTGCTGGATTTGGCCAATGCGGACGAGAAACAACGGGAGCAACTGCGGACGGCAATGAATCAATTCTTGCGAACACTGACCGTTCAATACCGCAAACAGTTGGTGCTGAAATCCCCTCCGCACACCGGTCGCATCGAACAACTTAGCACATGGTTCCCCGATGCAAAATTCATCCATATCTCTCGTCACCCCTACGAATTGGTTCCCTCGACGATGCGGCTGTGGCGGTCGTTGGATCAAATCATGGGCTTGCAGGTACCTCGATACGATGATGTGGTATTAAAAAACTATATCTTTGAGTGTCAGGATTTAATGTACTCCGCCTATCACCGCCAGCGTTCCCAGCTCTCTCCGCAAAACCTGATCGAAGTCCGCTTTGAAGATCTCACCGCCAACCCAGTGCACGTCATGAATGAAGTTTACCAGACGCTAAATCTAGGTGACTTCAATCAAGTCCAGCCAAAAATTGAAGCTTACTTTGAAGTCAAAAAAAGTCATCGCCAAAACCAATTGGACATGGAAGAGTCGATCCGAATGGAAATCGACGCCCGATGGCCAATCTACATGAGACTTTTCGGTTACTCTCCCTCGGCTTCCGCTCAATCCGCCTAATCCGCGTCATCAGCCGTTGGCACCGATGAGTCTCGGAAATACGTGGCTACCTTTGCGGCCCAAGAGATTTTTTTCTGCGACTCGTTTTGCCAAACTTTTTATAAGCCTTTCGGTATTACGGTCAAGCATCAGCTAGCACCAACCCGCTTGCACTTGCCTGTAGACGCGATTCTCATTTGAACGGGCGAACGATAGCAATTTATCATTTAATCATTTATCACCCCAATTTGGAACGACGCGGCTACGTTGGGGAGCGTAAATTTCTAACTGCCCCAGCCATTTCCTCTCGATTCTGTTCCTCCTCGCCAAACCATTCTCTGAGTTTTGATTCAAAAGGGATTGCTCTGGTGAGACCCGACTGTGATTGCTAAAGTCACGGTCTGAGTTCGCACCCTTTTATCAGCTCGATTTCAAGTTAAATCTATTTTCGGACAAGGAAGTCCGTTGTCACAGTCAGAATTAACATTCATGTTTCACTTTGGGGCAATTCCCCAGCGAATCATCAGTCACTGGTGGTTCACCGTTAATTGCTGCGCGCTATTGTCTTTTTTGATTTCAGGAATTTGGGAGGCAGCCGTGCCCATCCCGGTAGCCACTGGTGCTCCTCAGCCTTTTTCTCAAACGAAACAATGGGCCAACCCGAATGGCGATAGTGGCAGAATACGATTGAGAGTAACTTGGGGTGGAGCGACTGCGGAACAATGGCAGGGCCATGTTGCTATCGACCAAGGTAATTTCTCCAACCTGCAAATTTTGACGACCACACCGGATGCAGCCGGTTCGATCATGATGATTGGCGACCGGATAGAGGTTGAAAATGGAAGTCGCACTTATTTTGGTGGAGCGGACATAACGGTGAACTACTCTGCGGGAGGACAACTTGCGATTCAGTTGGGGAATCAAAACGCCGACTTGGAAAGACCGATATTCACGGTCCCGATAGAAGATGTGCTCAATGATCCCATCTTTTTTGATTTGGATCAACATGGGAACCGATTAGTCATTGATCGCGTTGCTGGGGATCGATTGCCTGTGCGTTTTCAAAAAGATCATCTGGTTTTTGAACCGGGTGAAGAATTTGCATTTGAACTTTTCGCCAATCGTGTTGGATGGGGACTACAAAATGCCAACTGTCAAATTGAAATCGATTCAGCATCGGCGATCCGTCCGGCGACAGGTTTGGGCGGATTGGGGATGGCTGCCTATTGGCCCGCCCGAGGAGCCGGGTTAAAACATAATCGCCAGTCATTTTCAATTCCGTTAAATGAAAACGGTTCATCGGAACAGCGTTTAATTCGTTGGACTGCACCGTCAATCGAGGGAGTTTATCAACTCACAATTGAATTGGCTCCAACTTGGCAACAAGCGGCCAAGGGAAATCAGCGCGCCGTTCAGCGGAAAATACAATTTGTTGTTTTGGATCGCTCGCAATCACGTGACGCAACGGAAGATTCCTCCACGCCGAAATGGAAACCAATGGAGACGCTGGTG
>JBGTHU010000634.1:0-7281 GCA_041745975.1 Mariniblastus sp. | reverse complement strand
GCCCCAGTTCCAGTGAAAGTGTCCCCCGGTAAATCCAAACGAACGTCCCCCATTGGGACGTTGGTAAGCCCATGCAACATGCTGTGGCTCTTGATTGGCAACAGCGCGGCGGACATGCGGATTGCCACTGTGCGGCCCGTCGCGGCGTTCCATCGTCTCCGCCGGTGCGATCGCACTTAAGATCGGGGTGACTCCCTCCATCTCAGGAACAAACCGCATATGAAAATACCACTCGTCCAAAACCTTGAACGGCCTTACCCCTCGAACGATCGGATGAGCCGGAAGTGTTTTAAAATCCGCTTCCCAATGCGGATTGACCGACCAATTCGTTTCGAAATACCCACCTAACCAACTGAGAAACTCTTTCCCAGCTCGATCTTGGGGAACTTCGACAGCGTAGTGCAAACAAACGAATCCGACTCCTTGGTCCATTAACTCCCCCAATCGGGGCAGGTGCCCAAGTGCTGGATGCCCACCTCCGCCATCACAGTACATTACAATCGTTTTAGCCCCATCGAGCACCCGATCATCGCTCGGCCAACCGCCCGCATGCACCTCACAAACCACGCGCTTGTTGGTGCTAATTTCCAACGCATCGGCCAACAATCGGCAACCAGCCAAATGTTCGTGTGCGCCATATCCATGACTTGCATTTCCGGCCAACAACACGATTCGAGGCCGATCCGATTCCGTCGCTGATTTCGGCTCTTGTGCATTGATCTTTAGTGTCAGCGATAGCCCTATCGACATACCAACAAAAGGTAACAGAAAGACAAAATTAGTTGCTTTAACCATGCTATATTTTTCCTTAATTAGTTGAACTCTTTTCAATAAAACCCATCGTAAAGAAATAGGCAACTGAAGACAGTTGCGCTACCGGAGTGCTCGCGCCTTTCCGCTCCAGTCAGTCGACT
Organism: Mariniblastus sp.; assembly: GCA_041745975.1. Lineage (GTDB taxonomy): Bacteria > Planctomycetota > Planctomycetia > Pirellulales > Pirellulaceae > Mariniblastus. Next base: position 6,367 of record JBGTHU010000634.1, on the reverse strand, counting down.
GGCAAAATCAGGACGGCGTCCCCTCAGCATCATTCGCACCAGCCAAGGGGCCGAAAATCTCATCTAACGTTTCTCCGGCAGGCAATTGACACTTAATCGGCTGTTGATCCAATCGAACTCTTTCGGGGATCGGTAACGGTTTCAATTGAAGCTCGCGTACTGCGACAATGATCGCCCACAGGATCACAAGGATCGCTGGCAACATGACAAACAGCTTCCAAAGAAACCAAAAATAATCACCGCCTTGAGAATTTAACACTTGGCCAAAAAACCAATACCAATTGTACATCCCCCAAAGTGGGTTCAGCTCTTTGGCAGCGGAAGCAGGGTGAAAATAGTTGTGAATACCAGCGGAAACCAACATCGAAAACACGATTAAAATACTTCCGACAAACAAGCCTACCATCGGCCCGCTGCCCGGGTTGAGAGGTGATTTGCTGCGATGTAATACCCAACGCATCAACAAAAAATTCAATGCCAAATAGAACATGGGGTACAGAAAGACCGCCAACAACAGTTGACTCATTTGAATTAATTCTTCCCACGTTGGCGGAAGGGGTTGAGTCGGCCGATACGCAAACGACATTTCCGTCCACCCAAAAAGGGATGGTTCCAACACGCGGAGTAAAACAAAGACGGCGACGATACTCAACAGCATGGCGTAACTGAACAACAACCCTCGTCCTGGCCCCGGCATCAACAAGGCCCCCCATGATCGCCCCAACAAGGACCGAGGGGAGGATCTTAAAACCCGTCGCGAAAGATGAGGGGATTCCCCATTGATCAAGAATCCAATCGCCAACCAAAAGTGACCGGCGAACATTGGTATCATCAACAGCCCATTTTGCCTCGGAAAAAAATCTCCCCCCATTACCCCAGGAACCAACGCTCCTAAAAATAAAGCCTGTTGAGCCAACAACACCGTTCGAATCGGAGTCGCTTGATTCGACGCTGAAAATGAGATTTGTGAGCTGGCAGCGGTTAATAACAAAACCGCCATTGAACCGCCGAACATCACAAACATTACAAAAAAGAGGTAAGGCATCTCAGTACTATCATCCAGCGGTGATCCGAACTCAGCCGTCTCAGAGACAAAATTGACCCAACCAATGAACAGGCCCCCTAATGCCAACAAAAATATGACCGAAAGGATACTGGTCAGCACCTTAGTTTTGACGATTCCACCCAAAAACAAACCAATAATTGTCAAAAATAAGGAGCCTAGTATCCCAAAGACCAGCATCCAAATGATGTAATCCAGACTGATCCCTCGCAGCAAATAGGTCATGAAGATGCAAGGCGCCAAAATTGACAAGTACAACATCATTTGCAAGATACCACTACCCAGCTTCCCTCCGATGATCTGCCAGGGTTTCATTGTGGTAATCGAAATCAGTTGGATCGTCCCGGTTTCGTACTCCCGGGATAGCGAGCGAAAGGTATTGAAGGGTATGACTAATCCCAACGGCAACCCCATGATCACGAACAAACCTGTCAGAATTGATCGACCCAAATCGGACGCTTTGTTGTCCGTCCCGTCCATGATGATCACATAATTGATCCAGAACGCGACCACGATCAACAACAAGAAATAGGTCAACACAAATTGGCGGCTTTTAAGTGCTTGGCGGCATTCCTTAACCAACAAAGAACTACACCAATCGCTAAAAATTTCTCGCAAATTGTCAAACCAGTTTTCTTTTTCCAGGGCAATTTTTAATTGACGGTATTCTACTGGAGCCGATCCACTCAACTCGCTGTCAGAATCATGGTTAGATTTGTTGAGAAACACTTGCGGTTCATTCATTGGACTCGCCCTTTCGTCACTTTGAGGAACGCCTCTTCCAATGTCGCTTTCCGTTGGCCGTAACTAACGACGGGAATTCCGGCGGTGATCATTTGCGACTGGAGATTGGACTGTTGCTCTCGTTCGTTGGAACAAAAAAAAGCGACTTGGCTTCCTTGCAGGCTGACGGAATCAACTTCGGGCTGTTGGCTCAACCAACTCATTGCCGTTTTAGGATCATTAAGTGTTTCGACGAACATCGAACTGCGGCGAGACTGATCGGACGCATCACGGTCGGCTTGATGCAACGAATCCAAGATCTCATCGACACTCCCCACGGCCAGCATTCTGCCTTTTTCAATGATCCCTACTCGGTCGCACATTTCTGCCAATTCCGTCAAGATATGGCTGCTGACCAGCATCGACTTTCCCTCGTCAGCCAATTGCCCGATCATTTCTCGCAACTCGATTCGTGCACGCGGGTCAAGTCCGGCAGCCGGTTCATCCAAAATCAGCACACTGGGATTATGGATTAAGGCACGGCCTAATCCAAGTCGCTGCTTCATTCCTTTGGAAAGGCTATCGACCGGTTTGTTGGCCATTTGATCCAGCTGGGTAAAGCCCATCACGTGTCGCAAGGATCGCCGTCGTTCCTTCCCCCTCAATCCGTAGGAGCGAGCAAAAAAATCGAGATATTCTTCGCAATTCACATCGGGATAAGTTTCAAAATCATCAGGCATCCAGCCCAACCGAAATCGAACGCGGTCGGGATCGTCGACCACTGAAAATCCATCGACCCATGCCTCTCCGCTGGACGGGCTTTCCAAGGTCGCCAGAATTCTCATACTGGTCGTTTTTCCAGCTCCATTGGGCCCAATGTAGCCAAACACCTCTCCCCGATTGACATGGAAGGTGATTTCGTCGACCGCCTTGCTGGTGCCAAAGTACCTTGTGATTCGATTTAGTTGAATGGCGGGTGGTCCATCTCCGCTGAGACTACCATTTTCCAATGATGACATGAAATTGATGTTTAAGTTCAAGGGTGGGCGAATCAACAACTTGGCGATCAATGTAAGGGGAACTGGCGGAAATAGCCAGATAGCCGTTATCGGGAATTAGCTCCTGCCAACCCAGGGGATTCCGCATTGCTGAAACGACGTCGAATTCTCCACCTAAATTTACTGGAAGGGGGGTTGGACTCGAAAAAGATCGATAGGAACGATAACGATAAGAACGATTCCAATTTCGGGAATGATTGTAATTATAATTATATGTTCTTGGAGACATCGAGTTCGCCAAGCCGTTAATTAATTGGCTCAATTGGGGTGCCGATACAGCTTGGGCGACTGCTGATTGGCCTTCCGCCAAATCTTCGGCGATTATCCAGCCATCTTGATTCTTGGCAATCACCAGTCTTAGTTCAGTTCCCAAATCGTTTTGAAAACTTCCCAGCGCGTTGCTCTCATTCGCCTGCCAACGCAACTGTTTTCCCTGTTGGAAGCTGCGCGCCGAAGCGATTTGATGGGGTGTGCGAGACTTAATATTACCGCCAGCAATAGCCGTGGCATCGGACTTGAGATGAACCCGAAATCCGGCCAAAGAAGGCGAGAGTTCGGTATTATCGAAATCCATCGGCAATATGTCTGGGGCTAACTGGTATTCCCCCGGGCTTCTACCGTGATAGTAACAAGCTCTGACTTGAGTAACCGCGGAATCAGTCCGATGATCCAACCAGGTGACTGAATCCAAGCGTCCCTGGGAACCAAACCCTTCTAAAAAAATAGCGTTTCCTACCATCCCCAGACAAGCGGTCAACGAAATGGCAGGCACAATCAAAAACATCAGTTGTAGATTTCGACTACGTTTCAACACGATGAATACCACCGGGCCCGCAATGATCACAAACAGCATCATTAACAGCTGAAAGAGGACCAAAGGTGGTTCGCCGACTCCTGCGATGGCAAAAACTTCATTTTCATAAGTCTGTTGATTACTGCGCACTAGACCACGGATGCCTAACCCTTTCAATTGAATTGAATTCGCCAATTTTCTCCAATCGTCGGCATCCCAATTTTTTGTATCGGCTGAAACCAGGATCACTTGTCCACGATTGTGATCGGTCAGCATAAAAGGAGGAACGGAATCATTAGCTGAATCTGCCAATGAATCGATGTCGAATGTCTCCCACAACTCCGATTGGCTCAGATTTTCTGATGTCAAGAACTCGTTGACCTTCAGTGATTCATCTATTGTTGGATTGCTTCCAGGTGAATAGTAATAATTTTGCTGCTGACCGATCTCAACCCCAACCAGCTTTTTGTCGATTTTAACTTGAGAGGATGTCGGATAAATCCATTTCCGTTGGTTCGCGGAAACAACAGGTTGGCTATCCCGTGGAGGCAATTCGGAGCGATTTTCGGAGCGATTTTCGGAACGATTAAGTGGCAACGTCAATCGCGTTATCAGATCATCGTAGCGGGTCGCTGAATCTCCTGCATCCAAGATGACCAAGGCCCCGCCGGCAGCCAGCCAAGAGTTGATCGTCAATCGATGAAACGGCGATCTGTCAATTAAATCGTCCAGTTCCCGTGCCGTGATAAATATTCGCTCGATGGAAGACAAACCGATCCAGGAATTGGGCAAATCATCGGGATGGCAGGCATGAAAACCGGTCTCCGAAAGATGAGGCAATTGGTATCGGGTATTGGGATCGAGTTCCAATTGCATCAGTCCATTCAGATCCGGCAATTGTCCCTGGTCGACTTGGGTTGCGAAAATCGACTCACCTTGATTCTCACCTCGATCGGCCACAAATCTGCGGATTCCCAAAGTCGGATTGACAGCAGCAGAAATCAACAAAGTCGGTGTTTTTTTAATTGTCCGTGCGCTACTATGACTGGCGTAATAAACCATTTCATGTTGGCGCCTTGGAGGGAGACCATTCCAGCGACCCCGACCAATAGTCATTCTGAAATTGTCGTAACTGGAAATATTGGGCGAAATGTAAACTTCCGTAGTCACCGAGGCCGATCCTGCCGGGATCGTTGCATGTTTAAAAAACTTGCTGGACACATTACCATAATAATGGTTGGGAGAATCGAAACAAATTGTAAAATCCAGATCACGTTTGACTGGCAACTGGGAATGGGTCGCGACCGTAACTCGCAGGTACCGCAAACCCAATTCCGCATAGGGAAATTGATCGTCGACAGTGACTTGCAAGGCGTCAGGAGAAAGCTGCGGATTGACCGTCACCATCGCCTGGCTGGAATACGAAACCGATTGGAGCGCCAACGTCACTTGATTTGAATTCGCCAAGATCAATCCAGCACAGATCAGTCCGCACCACCACAACCCGGCATGGGGGTCAGAAGGAGAGGGAGGGTAGATCGTTGACGAGGGTAAAGGATTTGAAGAACTCAAAGCAGCCGATTGAGCTGAAGCTGTCGATTGAGCCGGAGAGTTTATTGCCTGATGCGATTCATTTGAATCGGAGGAATTCTCATAAGGAGTCCGACGCAACCGTCTGGCAAACAAGTGTTGTTCTACCGTTGAAATGGTCCAACCGACCCAATAGAAAATCGCCAACATCAGCAAACAGGGAATCAGCAAAATGACGCTGGCGGTCATGGCGGTACCAACCATTCCTCTTTGGTAAGCGTTGGAGGCAAACAACAATACCAACGAGGCAACGGCCAGCAAAATAAACAATTGTCGGATTGAGAATTTCGGTAACAGATTCATGCTAACCTATTCCTTGGCAACCGAGCGTGCCGCATTGGGGGCGACCGCACCCACCTGCCGGGAATTCTGTTGCTGATTTTTTGTTTCCAGCACCACTTGCGGGTGCCGCGAACAAGCTTAATTTTCGTTGTAAACAAACCGATTGACAATGCGGACAAGCTGGTTTTTCATCACTCCGGATCAGCAATTCGACGTTGTGCTGACAATCTTGGCAAGCATATTCATAAATGGGCATGTTGCTTAGTCACCTCGGTTTTGAACAGGTGATTGAAAATTGTTTTTTCCGGTGCGCAGAAGACGAAAATACTCTGAATCCGCTCCAATCATGAGGGTAACCTCTTTTCCCAGTGAATTTTTGTAGCTTTCCAGCGTTCGGTAGAAAGCATAAAAATCGGCATCGCTACCGAACGTTTCATTATAGATGCGAGTTGCTTCGGCGTCAGCCTGCCCTCGAATGATGTCGGCTTGTTTTTCAGCCTCAGATTTAATCTCAGCCAACAAACGTTCGGCTTCACCGCGGATCTCGGCGGCTCGACCTTCCCCTTCGCTTCGAAATTGTTCGGCGATTCGTTGTCGTTCAGCGATCATCCGATTGAAGACTTGCTCTTGCACCGTTTCCACGTAATTAATGCGTTTTATACGTATGTCGACCAGTTCAATTCCGTAATCCGGCATCTGTTTCTGAGCCGTTTCCAGGATCGATTGCACCAGCGCCTCACGGCCTGTTTTGACTTCTTGCAGCAACGTTTCGTCTTCGTCTTCGCCAGCCATTGCGCGTTCCAGATCTTCTTCTGAAATGCTCCAATCTTTCGAGCGAACGATGTCGATCAGGGGACT
>JBGTHU010000633.1:0-2587 GCA_041745975.1 Mariniblastus sp. | reverse complement strand
AAAGATCCCAATCGCGACAATCGTCAACTTTACACGGGACTAGCAGACAAAGCATGCCTCAAATGTTCTGGCAGTGGAACGGCAAACTGTCCAATCAAGCTGTGCGCCCGGGGCCTAGTTACCAAATATTTTTTGCGAAATGACCCAATCCCCAACTCAGGCGGACTTTTTTTAGCGACACGTGTGCCTTATCGCGAGAACTGCCCAACATGTCTCGGAAATGGAAAGGTGGCTTGTTCGGCGTGCGGTGGCGATGGAGAAGAATAAAATCTCCTGTTTTTCGCCGGGAAGCTTGGAACCTTTACCCACATATTAGGCAGGCCACTGATCCGAACACCAGTGAAATGGGCGGAGTATTTATCCAGCGGGGTGAGTTTTACGGAAGAAGCCGAGTCCAGATTCTTGAAGTGGAAATCAAACAAAAAAAGTAACCGTTCACGGCCAAAAGCCGTGAACGGTTACAAAAATTAAAACCTCCCGACTTCGAAAAGAGTCCATTGGAAACCTCTTAGCGTCGCCTCACTGATCTTGAAGTTGGAGTGTTACTAAGAACGCTGGTATTCATCAACAGCAGAGTCAAGTCTGCAGCAAAATCAACAACCCCCCTTCTTTTTTCGCAGCACACATGCCTTTTCAGCCTGCGATTTATTTTCGATAATCGCCGTGCCGATCAATATTGGACCTGACCCCGTTCGCCTCAGCTATGACCCCGTTCGCCTCAGTGCTTATTAACGCCGTCGGCGCGGCAATAGTAGCAACGATCCCGTTGCCACAAGCAATAAACTTGTCGGCTCAGGTACCGCTTGCCACTGACCGATAATGAAATTATCATCAGGGTTGCCGATAAAAACGTCACCAAATGCCCCAATGCTCGGTAAACCACCCATGGATGTCAGATTGGCAATTGCTGATCCAGTTAACGCCCGCTGGTCGAGAAAACTGTAGATTTGGCCAGGAGCGCCATCTCTGTAAAAATTAACGTCTTGAGGAGTGAATCCACCTGGAAAAGAACCGACAAAGATCCGATCAAGCTCAATCCGCGAAGATCCATCAGAAGAATTAAACGGTGCGATAGTGCTGGAAATTGAATTATCCATCACGGTAGTGTTTCCACTGAAGAAACTATGTAGAGTGATACCGAGAAACGGAATTGATTGAAAGTTGCCGGACGCGAAACTCTCAGTAGTTTCGAAAGTCACCGCATTTGGGTCTGTCACATTGACACGAATCACCAACCCTGCTTCACCTATTGAGGGAGGAAATATCAGCGCGAAAAAGGACATCAACAAGCAATAATATTTAGTCATAGATTAGCTCCCTTTGAAAAATGCGGTTTTTTTGTCTCGTAACCGTTTACGGTTCGAGCTTCGTGTAACGCAATAATTTGTAAACGATTAGCAAACGTTTATCAAACAAATTTTCCTTTCTTCCTTGTTAATCCGTGAAAATACCAGAAAAACCGCGGTTTTTGAGCGATTTTGACACTCCAAACATTTTTCCAAAAATGTTTGTAAGCGGTTCATTTTGGATTGGTAGTGCATTGATTTAGCTGATTTGGTACTGTCCGAGGGTGGATAGCAGAGACGCTTTAATCAACGAACTACGGGCAATGGTTGCGAAACAAGCGGCCCAGTTGGAAAAACAAGCTGCGCGGATCGCGGAGCTGGAATTAAAGCTCGCCAAGGCCCTCAAGGATTCCTCGACCTCTTCCAAGCCACCATCGAGCGATATCGCGAAGCCAAAGGCCTGAGGTGTTCTTGCCAACAATCTGTACGTTGCAATGACTCGTACAAGATCGGTACTGACCATGTTTGCTCAACGTATGTCCATCCAAGATTCCAAGACGATCTATCGGGTCATCGAGGAATGTCTCGACAACCTTCACGAGCGACCACAGGTAGATTCAGAGATCAGCCCGCAGGATGACCTTGTCGACATTCTGGAGATCATTGGTCACGAGCATCGAAAGTGGTTGATTGGCTTGTGGAATCTTCACCGAGTGTCTCAAGAACCGCTGCTAACAAAGACTGGTGAAGTCATTGCAGAACCTCTCATCTGGTTCAAATCGAACGGCAAAACCTACGCTTGTTTTGGGCATGAATCGCCTCGGCAAAGGGTAATCCAAAAACTCGACGACTTCGGCGTCTCGGTTCTTGAGGTAGGGCAGGATCTTGGGAAAGGGGCTGATTCATGAAAATTCATGTCCTCCACGGTTGGCATAGCAATATTGAGGGGGGCAAGCCAGCCTATCCCAAAGACGCTGACCACGAAGTCCGCATTGAATTCCGGCTTGCCAACCCGAATCCACTGAGCGGGCGGTGGACGCACTAGGAGGCGGGGGACGTTTCGTAGCGGTGGATGCCAGCGGGGTGGCGGAATTTTAATTCTCGCACGCGCGCCCGCGAGAGACCTTTATACACAATTTTCGCGTGTGCGACAAGCGAAATGGCATCATCGGTGCTGTGAGGTGATGCCGAATTGAGGAATCGAATAGCCTGCGATGCTAAAGTAAGGGCGTCAAATTGCACGGGTTACGTGCTTATTTGGCCGGACACCAACCTTGTTGGCGATTGATTGTACGCCAAAG
>JBGTHU010000632.1:0-2608 GCA_041745975.1 Mariniblastus sp. | reverse complement strand
GATTGCTGGCAATCGACTGTATTTCTTGTTTGGACAAATTCCTCGACGTCGCTTGGGTGGCTTCCAGCACCGCCAAGATCGGTCGCCGCAAGGTGTCTGGTCCGAGTTGCCGAAACCTTGCCAAAAAGGCAGTGGCTTGCTGGTCGCTATCGAGAACCATCCGCTTGATCGTTTCAGTTGCTTCTTCAATTTTACGATGGGGATCGAGCAAGATTTCTTGTCTTCGCGAGCTTTGTAAAAAACCAACCAGTGAATAATAGTCCTCGATGGAAATCGCATCGAACTTGTGGTCGTGGCAACGAGCACACGCGACGGTCAAACCGAGGAACGTTTTGGTGAAAACATCAATTTGATTATCAATCCGCCCCGCTTGATCGGCCCGCACATCAACCGGTGCATGAACCGCTTCCCCCAAAAACCAAAACCCGGTTCCCAATACCGATTCGTTGTATCCCTCAGCCTTGTTGACGCGAGGATGCTCCAGTAAGTCGCCGGCGAGATGTTCGATAATCAATTGATCATAGGGAACGTCTTCATTAAATGCTCGAATCAGGTAGTCGCGATATTCGTGAGCATACTGAATAGGAAAGTCAAACTCATGCCCGTGGGTTTCGGCATAGCGAACTAAATCCATCCAATGGCGAGCCCATCGTTCTCCAAAATGGTCAGAATCCAGCAATTGATTGACAACCTTTTCCCATGCATCGTCGGCAACGTCATTAACAAATGCCTCCACTTGTTGGGGAGTGGGAGGCAAACCAATAAGGTCAAAATAAACTCGCCGGATCAACGTCTGCCTTGAAGCAACGGGATTTGGCTGCACTTGTCGCAACAGATGTTCCTGATGAATGTATTGATCGATCAGTGACCGATTCCAATCAGGGTCCGATACTATCGGAACATCGGTTGACGTGGGCGACTGCCAACACCAGTGCTCCTGTTTAAGTCGTTCGACATCGAACTTCGTCGAAATTATCCGGTTGCTGGTATCCTCTGATGGCCATGGCGCCCCCATTTCAAGCCAGCGTGTCAGCAATTCGATTTCGTTCGCAGGCAACTTGGAACTAGGAGGCATCTCGAACAGGTCACCATAATTGATCGCATTCAGGAAAATACTCTTTGTGTGATCCTGCAAGTTGATCGCAGGCCCACTGTCTCCCCCTTGAAGAAATCCCTCACGAGAATCAAGGTACAGTCCCCCTTCGGCATGGCTGGCATGTTGACTATGGCAATCATAGCAATGCTTCACCAAAATTGGACGAATGCCCGATTCAAAAAATTCAATTTGCTGATCCGAGAATGATGATTGCTGCTCCACCCCGTGACCGTCTTGGTTGGTTTGCTGATCGTGGAGAGACTCATCCTGCAGAGCCCGCACTCGATCACCTGACATCAGTTGCATCCCTAAAGTTGCCAATATGGCCAATAAAAATCTGACCGATTCTCGATCGCCCCGCATTCCTAGTCTCCCTGACTAATTTTAACCTTAGTAAAGTACTTACTAGAGTGCTTACTAAAGAGCTTACAAACGGCTTTACTTCATTTAAGTTTAGCTAAAGCATCGCATAAAAACTAGGCTTTATCCCTAAAGCGGAGGTTCGTAGGGATTCATTTTTTTGATTCCATTGATATGACCGGTCAGCGGATGGGCAACGGTTCACAGTGTTAACTTGTAGAGACCGGCCTATATGGTTGGTAACCTCTCCGTTACTTGATCCTGCCCTGCTAATTGTTTAGTAAACTCGATCGCCCTCCAAAGCATCCGCGGGTGATGAAAAAAACTTTTCCAAAGATTCCCCTTAATCGTCGATGAAGGGCTCCCATCACGGTGCAAGTAGCCGAACCATTCTCCATGCTGCCGATCCGCAAAATGTTGAAAACTCCAATCGTGTACTTGATGATGCCAATCGGCGTACTGAGGGTTTTTAGTCAGCCGGAAGGCCAGCAAGCAAGCGATGATCGCTTCATTATGGGGCCACCAAAATTTCATGTCATGCCAGTACTCCGACACCGGCTTGTGGTAAACGTCGCGAAAATAGAACAGCCCACCCTGTTCAGTGTCCCATCCTCGCTCCCAGCTGTAATCCAGCATCTGGCAGCCGAGTTCGACCAGCCGCTGATCTTTGCGGTGCTTCCCTTCCTCCATGACAAACCATGCCGCTTCAATCGCGTGACCGGGATTCAGAATTCTCCCGTCAAAGTGATCAAGAATTTCCCCATCCGCAGCGACTGTTTCCATGACCACTCGCAAGTCATGTTTGACGAATTGCTGTTGAATCTGTTCAATACTGCGGACAATCCAGGTATCGAATACCGGGTCGTCACCCATATCCTGCCGCAACGACTGAGCGGTGACCAGTGCAATCATCAAGGGACCGATCCCAATCAAAGGTCGAGTATCCGTGAACTTGGGCGGCATTTTTCCGGGAGTAGAATTCCAGTCGACAAAGTGTTGGAACAATTGCATCGCGCGAGTTCGCCACCTTTCGTTTCTAGTGGCTTTGAATAATGCTCCCATGGCGATGGCGGCAAACGATTCGCTGTAAGCGTAACGTCGTTTGCGGATTGGTTGGCCATCGCGAGTCAGGTGGAAAAACATCCGCCCGTC
>JBGTHU010000631.1:0-2208 GCA_041745975.1 Mariniblastus sp. | reverse complement strand
AAGAAATTGAACGGTGTCTAACCGAGTTGGAAGAAGAACTAACGCAAGAATTGCAACCTACGAAAGATTCTGTTACTGACTCAGGCCTGGATGATGACATCGAATGTCAGCATCGCGGCTCGCCAGCGAGAAATTCCTTTTCGTTCAGTGCGCACTATCAAAAAGGCTTTGATGATGCTGGAGGAGGGCATGGTCGAAATTTTGTTGATTGACCTGCAGACTCCCGATTTCAATCTGCCAGACCTTCAAAATGGATTACTTAAGTTGAACTCCGCCAATTCACCCAAAACAATTGCCTTTGCCCAACACGTTTTCCCCGATCTGCTAAAGCAGGCTCGATCTTGTGGGTTTGATCAAGTCCTAACGCGAGGCCAATTCACCAAACAAATCGCTGCATTGATTTAGTCGTACCGTTTAGCGGAAACGCCAATGCGATTGATTGGCCGTTTCGTTATCGGGACCTGGCAGTTGCTCGGGTCGCGGGCGGGTCGGTCGTCGATCCTCTAAGTCCCGTTGCAATCGTTGACGCAATTCATCGGGGTCATCTCCCGTTTCCGGCAACGGCTGCCTGTCCGATGATCCGCCGCCTCGGTTCTCGATGGAAGTGGCTGGATCGAGATCGGGCGATGCATACCCAGGATTGGCATAGGGATCTGAGAATACCGATCCGACTCGACCATAGATTGGATCGTGTCGTTCGTGCCTACCCCCGTAGTTGGGATAGTCGTAATCATGGGGCCCGCAACACATCGCGCATCCTGAAATCGCTATCAGGCTGATGGTGATCGATCCCAAGGATGATAGACAACTCAGCGACCAAGCTTTTGCAAGACGACCGCGAAAACACTTCACGCAATCCACTTTTTTTTCCGGTAGCGATTCCGATAGCGTTTGTTCTGGTTTATGCAGTTTCATAGCATTCCAATCCGTGGTTGCTTTTAGGGTGTCGAATTGTTTGGTAAATTGGCAGAAAGGTTATCAATGGACTTGGATTTTGGCGAAATTCCCCGCACCTTTCGGTGAAGCATTTTGCTCCAACCCGAGCCGTTGTAGCCGATCTCGATTCAGTACCGGACGTTGATGATGAACCTCTTGGTTCCCCTGGGGCGGTTGGCCGGATGCTTGCAGGATAACCGCTTGATTTGAATTGGCCGCCCTGCCGACATCCATCGAGCTGCGATGATCGCTGGATGATTTCGCTGCGACTTTCACGAGCCTTGCGGGTTGTTCCGAATAACGATGAATTGAAGGTTGTCCCGCACTGGCATTCAAGCTCACACCGGTGTCTCGGCCGAAATTTTGGGGCTCAACATTTCCGTGAGTCGGATTTGTCGTTGAGTCAAATTGCTCATAACTGACCAACCGAACTTCTTGCTGGATTCCACTTCGGGCCGCTCTCTCCCGGTCATTCCCAATTTTATCTGCAGATGGTACGGCGGAAAGTGGACGTCCTTGGATGGGTGTCGGAATTGGCATTCCTTGATTGAGAGAGCCGTTCATGTTCCGATTCAAATTGGATTGTGGATCGGCCAACGGTGAAATTAACTCCCCATTTTCCATCGGCAGATAAAGCTCATCACTTTCATAGAAGGCGTTTCCTGGGTCGGAGTAAAATCCGTCCTGAGATGTTTGTTGACCGCTGATTGGCATCCCGACATTATGATTCGGAGTGAATTGTTCGCCTCGACTGATAACCTGGGGACGTGTCCAGCCATAATTGATTTCGCGGCTGGCCGATCGTCGGCGAGCATGTTCTTGGGCATCGAGGTACGCTTTGCCGGACCATGGGCCCTCCGAGAATTCGATACCATTAAAGGCCAAGATCGTTCCTTTGCGACGATGAATCAATGCGATAATTTTATTGTATTCGATCATCGCCGTGTAGAAAGCGATTTCCGCTTGAGCTTGGCGCTGTTGGGCATCGAGTGCTACATCCAATCTCTCGACCCCCGCTTCTCGCAAGACCTGAAAGTGCTCCAATTCCATGGTGATATATCGCCAACGGTCCCAGGCTTGTTGCATCAATTGTTGATTCAGAGCCAAAGCCTGAAATGCTTCGGTCAATTCCTTGGTGGCGTCTAGCTCCATATCCTCCAAGCGAGCGATTTCGCGAGCTAATTTGAGTTGAGCATTGCGGACATTCGCCATTTCACGTCGAAATCCGATGGGGGCTCTTAAATCGACGCCGACTTGCAGCTCTTGATAGTT
>JBGTHU010000630.1:0-3116 GCA_041745975.1 Mariniblastus sp. | reverse complement strand
GATTGCTGGCCTTAGCGTTTCTCCAATGCCACAAATTCACGCCTATTTGGCCCGGTGTAAATTTGCCGAGGCCGACAGATCTTCTTGGAGGGTGACTGGTGCATTTCTTTCCAATGGGCGATCCAGCCTGGGAGTCGCCCTATAGCAAACAAGACGGTGAACATTTCTACCGGAATTTGCATGGCTCGGTAGATCACACCGGAATAAAAATCGACATTGGGATAGAGTTTGCGTTGAACAAAGTACTCATCTTCCAAAGCCGCCTGCTCTAATTTTTGGGAGATATGGAACAGTGGGTCATCCAATTGTAGCTTATGCAACAAGTCATCACAGGCTTGCTTGATCAATGTGGCTCGGGGATCAAAGTTTTTATAGACGCGATGGCCAAAACCCATCAAACGAAATCCACTCGATTTGTCTTTGGCCATTTCAATATATTTGTCGACATCGCCACCATCCTCTTGAATCTGATTTAACATTTGCACTACAGCCTCATTGGCTCCTCCATGCAAAGGCCCCCACAAAGCACAGATCCCTGCGGATATCGAGGCAAATAAATTAGCATTTGACGAACCCACCATTCGCACAGTCGAGGTGCTACAGTTTTGTTCATGATCCGCATGCACAATCAATAACATGTTCAAGGCGCGAACAAAGGTCGGGTCAGGTTGGTACGGTTCGCTGGGCACGGCAAACATCATATGCAAAAAATTCTCGCAGTAACTCAAATGGTTTTGAGGATAGGGAAAAGGTTGTCCCTTTGATTTCTTGTGACTATAAGCGGCGATGGTAGGAAGCTTGGCCAACAACCGAATGATGGAATTTTCCACCTGTTGTTCATCATGAGGATCCAATGAATCCTGATAGAATGTCGACATGGCACTGACGACGCTGGACAAAATGGCCATCGGATGAGCATCTCGAGGAAATCCATTGTAAAACATCCGCATATCTTCATGCAGCATGCTGTGACGAGAGATCGCATTCTGAAACTCGACCAACTGCGGCTGGGTTGGTAACTCACCATAAATCAACAAATAACAAACTTCAACAAAGTCACACTTTTCGGTCAATTCCTCAATCGGATATCCCCGATAACGCAAGATTCCCTGCTCTCCATCCAAATAGGTAATGGCGCTGAGCGTTGATCCAGTATTGACATAACCATCGTCCAGGGTGACCAATCCGGTTTCTTTCCGCAATTGACTGATATCGATTGCCGGTTCTTGCTCGGTACCAACAATTAGCGGAAGTTCAATTTCCTGTTCCTTAAGTGTAAGTTTGGCGTTAGCGGGGGTCATTAATTATCAATTTGGTTCGATGACTAAAGGAAAACAATGACAATTATTTTGCCATTGGAAAATTCGAATTCAATTAACGAAGTGATTGGTATAAAATCACGCTCATAGCTTGGCAGAGTCAGAAGGGAAAGTCAAACCCATCAAATTCGCATGCTGTTGGGGTGCTTTTTCAACACTCTCAAGGCGAATAGTGTAACCGGTTTTTCCGTTGAGTGGAACGTACCCACTCGGGAATCGCCAAAAATGACCGCTTGTTAATGCATTTGTCGCTCTATAGAAATGGCGACAGTTTGGAAAAGAGGAAAATACTCGTGAACGGATACCAATTATTTTTAATTGCCAGCGGGCAGGGGATTATCCAGATCCGTTCCTAAAAAGTATTCGACCTCAATCCGGTCTTTCAGGCTCTGCATGTGTTGTTGGAAATTAGCTTCCCGTTTTTGATCTTCCAAATCCGCTTTGATCTCTGACTGGACATCCGTGAATGGGCGGTGGTGGGCCTCGGTCCGCTCAAGAACGCGAATGATATGGTATCCCATCGAAGTCTGAATTTTGTCGCTTAATTCCCCTAGGGGTAACGAGAACAGCGCCTGATCAAGCGATTGATGGACTAAAGCCCCGCGGCTGGTCCAATCGTGAACTCCCCCCTCAGCAGCAGTAAACCCATGCGAACTACTTTTGGCGACCGAGGCAAAATTAGCACCGTAAATGATTTTACGTTTCAAATCGACAACCATTTGCTCTGCCTCTTTTTTTGATCCAGCCCGATCAAAGCGAATTACGATCTCCTCCCAACGGGCTTTGGCAGGAACGGCGTACTCGTCGCGCCGACGTTGGTACTCGTTCAGTAATTCTTGATGAGTGATTTCATCGATTGAATCAAGCTCCTGCATGAGGAAGTAGCGGGCGATTTGTTCTTTACTCCACGCCAATCTCAATTTTCGCAAACTGGAACCCTGTAATCGCAGTAACGCATCAAACTCAGTTGAACTCGTCACGCCCGCTTGATTGGCCATTTCCAACACGGCCTTGGTATCAAATTCTTTGCCTGCTTGCTCCAAAACATTGTTGATGTCGACTTGTTCGGGTAACTTTTGTAATGTGTCGACATAAATCAGGGCTTGCTCCACATGTTTATTTAACACGATGGGAATCGCCTTTTGCATTTCCCGTTTTTTGATATCGGGTGGAGCCGTAGGAATGACACGCTCGATCAATTGATTGATGTCAAACATCAAATCGCCTAAAAAGACCGGTTGATCACCGACACGAGCCAGTAGACGAGTCGGTTCAAAAAATTCTCGTTCGGGTTGTTTTCTGCTCTCTTGAGCTAAACTCACGTTTTGCACGGCAGCTTCAGCCGGTTTGGGGAGTGCCCGCATTGCGGGTTCTGCGTTGAATCCCGCCTGAACTGGAAACTCAGGCTGGCCGGTCGGCAGATCATCGGGTGCTGCGAAAGCTCGAGGCGACGGATCGGGTACGTCAACCAAAGCTGCTGGTAGTTCATTGATCTCAGAACCAAGCGGTTTCCTTTCCGCAGCTTGATTGTCAGCCGGATCGAAAAATGGATTGGCCACTTTCGTGCCACTTAAAACCTCGAACGGTCGCTGAAGTCGAGACAGATCAGCCGAATACTCCTGTTCCTCATTCGGATTCAGTGGAGTCAATGGACTGGTCGAGCCTTTTGGTGGTATCCGATTAAATGGAACAGCGTCCGGGGGTTGACGTATAATCGAAGGAAAGCCAGCTGAGGAATCGAGTCCTTGATTTTCCGTGGGGGTCATCGGCGAACCAAGCGTTTGCGGAAGGGAACTC
>JBGTHU010000629.1:0-4756 GCA_041745975.1 Mariniblastus sp. | reverse complement strand
GAGAACATTGCCCAAATTTGGCAAATTCACGCGACTCGTAGAGAGCGAGACGGACAGCTCGATTCCATTGGTTGCGGTGAAATCGTCGGCTTGATCGGGCCGCGTTACGCCGTCACCGGTGACACATTGTGCGATCCGAAGCACCCGATTCTACTCGAGTCGATCGAGTTTCCAGCCACCGTGATTGAGATGGCAATTGAACCGGAATCGACAGCCGAACGAAAAAAGTTGGCGGAAATACTGGATTTGCTCAAACGCCAAGACCCCACTTTCAATGCTCGAGAAAATGAAGAAACCGGCCAGACGTTGATCTCGGGAATGGGTGAATTGCACTTGGAAGTAATCAAAAATCGTTTACTGCGAGAGTTTAACCTCAAAGTCAAGGTTCACAAGCCACGGGTTTCCTATCGAGAAACAATCAACAACGCCGTTGAGGTCACCGGCGAGTGTCAGCGATTGGTCAATGGCCAACAATTATTCGCTAAACTAACGCTTAAAATGGAACCTGACGATCGAGTCGATGCTGGTGTCGTAGTGAACAATCGAATTCCGGTCGATTCAATCCCCGCCGAATTGGTGCAAACGGCCAAGGATGAAATTGTAGCCCGCGGTGAAGGTGGCGGGCCGATTGGATCGTTTCCGCTAAACCGTATTCGAGTGACGTTGCTCAATGCCGAAACCAATGAGCAAACGAATGAGATGGCGGTTGCCATCGCCGCCGGTGATGCTTTTGAGCAGGCGTTCAAATTAGCCGACCCCGTTTTGTTGGAACCAATCATGAAACTAACCATCACCACTCCAGAAGATTACTACGGTGATTTCCTAGGCGACTTGGCTCAACGTCGCTCGCAAGTCGTCAGCACTGACACCGCTGATGAACTGACAACCATTGTGGCTCACGCCCCTCTGGCCGAACTTTTTGGATATTCCAATGCATTGCGAAGTCTTAGCCAAGGCCGCGCCGGTAGTTCCCTAGAGCCACTGGAATATGCGCCCGCCCCTCGCGAGATCGCCCAATCATTCGCGATGTAGTCCCGTTAGCTAATTTGCAAGTGATTGATCTGCCCATGAAATTAATCAAGGTTGCCGCTGCCGCTCTCAACCAAACTCCGCTCGACTGGAGCGGTA
The DNA here is from genome assembly GCA_041745975.1 of Mariniblastus sp. Taxonomy (GTDB): domain Bacteria; phylum Planctomycetota; class Planctomycetia; order Pirellulales; family Pirellulaceae; genus Mariniblastus. The sequence goes on along the minus strand of JBGTHU010000629.1, from coordinate 3,628 downwards.
ACTGTAAGAATATTCTGGATGCCATTGCGGCGGCTCGTGTGCAACAAGTCTCGATCCTCTGCTTACCCGAGCTGTGCATCACGGGCTATGGCTGTGAAGATGCTTTTCATTCGCCCGGTCTGCATGTGGAAGCAATGGCACAACTGCAAAATATTTTGCCAGCCACTAAGGGCATGATTGTCTCGGTCGGTTTACCGATCATGTATGTGGGTGGTTTGTTCAACGCTGTGGCGCTATTAGTCGACGGAAATCTAATGGGATTTTCGGCCAAAATCCACTTGGCCGGCGATGGAATTCACTATGAACCTCGCTGGTTCAAGGCTTGGCCACAAGGAATTGTCGGGCAGATTTCGATTCAAGATGATGTCTACCCGATTGGCAACTTGCTGTTTGAAGTGGGCGGGGTACGGATTGGCTTCGAGATCTGTGAAGACGCTTGGGTCGGGACCCGACCAGGAGCCAGCCTGTCCAACAAAGGGGCTGATATCATTCTCAACCCCAGTGCCAGCCATTTCGCTTTTGATAAGCATTCGATTCGCCAACGTTTTGTACTGGAAGGGAGTCGAGCATTCCATGTCGTTTACGTTTATTCCAACCTGCTGGGGAATGAATCAGGACGAGCGATTTTTGATGGTGATTCGATGATCGCTGCCGGCGGGGAAATGCTGGCGCTGGGCAAACGGTTTTCCTATCAAGCATTTACGTTAACGACTGCCGTTGCCAACTTGAGTTTGACCCGTATGTCCCGAGCTCGAATGGCTTCCTTTCGACCCGAAATGGATGGAGATGAATCCGATGTGATCGCTTGCCCGTTTGAATTTCCGCGGCAACCGCTGGAGAAAAACCAGCTTGCCAATTGCCAATGGGCGATCGGTGCCGATCCCAAATTTGAAGAGTTTACTCGCGCCGTTGCCCTCGGCTTGTTCGACTACTTGCGTAAAAGTTGCTCGCGTGGCTTCGTGGTTTCGTTGAGCGGTGGTTGCGATTCCACCGGCGTGGTGGTGCTGATCGATGCGATGCTGAAGTTGGCAACGGCGGAACTCGGGTTTGCCAATACCTGCCAACGAATTGGAATCCATTGGTTAAACGCCGATCAACTGGCCGATCGCCGGCAATTGATGTCCCAAATGTTGACCACGGTCTATCAAGCTACATCGAACAGTGGAACCGTAACTCGCTCCGCCGCCCAACAAGTCGCTCAGGATATCGGGGCCACGCATTATGAGTTCGATGTCCAGCCGCTGGTCGATAACTACATTGACATCGTCAGCCGTTCCATCAAGACGACTCTCAATTGGGAACAACACGATATCACCTTGCAGAATATTCAGTCGCGTGTTCGCTCCCCTGGGGTTTGGATGTTGGCCAATTTGAATAACGCTTTGCTCCTGTCAACCAGCAATCGGAGTGAAGCTGCGGTCGGTTATGCTACGATGGATGGAGATACCTCGGGCGGTTTGAGCCCCATTGCCGGAATCGATAAAGCCTTCTTGCGGCAGTGGCTGAAATGGATGGAAGTCACAGGGCCTCTTGGTTTGTCGCCATTGCCAGTTTTGGCGGTCGTGAACAATCAACAACCAACAGCCGAACTCCGTCCTCCCGATCAACATCAAACCGACGAAAACGACCTGATGCCCTACGACGTGCTCGATTCGATTGAACGCCTGGCCATCGGGGACAAAATGATCCCCGTAGAAGTTTACCAACATTTGCATTTAGAGTTTCCCGATTACACGAAATCTGAATTGAAACAATGGACGGTGCGGTTCTTTCGTCTGTGGGCCAGAAACCAATGGAAGCGAGAACGATACGCTCCCTCCTTTCATTTGGATTCTAAAAACTTGGACCCGAAAACATGGTGCCGGTTTCCCATCTTGTCGGGAGGCTACGAGTTAGAATTGCAGCGATTGGCTGAGTTCCCCGACTAATCAAACCAGCCCGAACGTCTGGGTGCGGACTACTTAAAAATCGCAACCTGTTGCACCAAATTGGAGAAATGCGCTATGTTTTTCCCTTAAAACAATGGCGACGATTGCCGAAAAAAAATAACTGAGAGAAAATCATGGCCAAAATCATTGAACGCTTGCAAGAAAAATGCCGATGCAATCCGCGGCGCGTTGTCTTGCCTGAAACCAATGATCCTCGTGTATTGCAAGCCGCTGCCGCCTTGAAACGAAGGAAACTGGCGGATCCCGTATTGCTGGCTGATCGTTCGCAATTCGAATCCGCCCGGTGGCGAGGTCAAATCGAGGAAAGCATCACGGTAATTCCCAATGACGATCGGGAACTGCAACAGCAGTGTGCCCGACAATTGTACCTAAATCGAAAGCACAAAGGATTATCGCTGGAAGGAGCCCAATTGGCTGTCTCTGACCCGCTGCTACTGGCGGCCTTGATGGTCAAAATTGGCCAAGCAGATGCCGCCGTTGCCGGTAGTGACTCCCCCACCGCCAGCGTCATACGAGCCGGTTTGTACGGCATTGGCACTCCGCCTGGCGGGAATCTGGTTTCCAGCTTCTTCTTGATGGAACATGACCTATGCTGCTGGACGTTTGCGGATTGCGCCGTCGTTCCCGACCCCAACGTCGATCAACTCGCACGGATCGCCATCGACTCAGCCAAAAATCACCAGCAACTCACTGGCGAAGCAGCCCGTGTGGCAATGCTCTCTTTTTCTACCTTGGGCAGTGCCTCGCATGCACTGGTCGATAAAGTCTGTCAAGCCGTCAATTTGGTCACGTCAATCGCCCCGGAAATTGCGATTGATGGGGAACTCCAATTCGACGCCGCCATGATGCCCGAGATTGCGACTCGTAAGGCCCCCAAATCGACAGTCGCGGGACAGGCAAATGTGTTTATCTTTCCCGATTTGAATGCGGGCAACATTGGCTATAAAATTGCCGAGCGATTAGCTGGAATGCAAGCCGTCGGCCCCATCATTCAAGGCTTAAGCCGCCCCTTCATGGATCTTTCACGGGGTTGCCAGGTGGAAGACATCGTCAACGTAGCGGTCATCGCTTCACTCATGACCAACGATCGAAATCCCTAAAAGCTATCGGAAAAAGACGGGCGATCGTGCAATCTCAGCGTAAGAAAAATAAAGAGAAAAATAAAGGGGAAAAATAAAAAAATAAAGGACAGGCATATTATGAGAAAAAGTGGAAAATAAAGGCCAGGCATATTATGAGAATGAATTGTAGTCGGCCCGGTGGGCCTTTCATGCAACGCTCATTGAAGCTGGAAAAGCTCACGAACCATGGCAACAGCAGCTAGACCAAGAGGTTCATGCCATTTGAAGAAGACATTTTGGAACTCGACCAGATTGATCGCAATCTCAGCGCAGCCAATCACACTGACGCCGTTGGAACTGCAAGGCAATTGGTCAAAACACTTGGCGAAAGCGATTAGTGAGTAGTGAGTAGTGAGTGCTTGTCTGGCAGCCAGAACTCTAATCAGCTTGCTCTACGCCACGCTGGCCGGAAGTTGCGGCGAAAGATTGGCGGTTCGCTTTTGGCGATGTTCGGTTACTTGCTGTAACGACTGCTCCTGGCAGCCAAAGAAACAGCCTCGCAAATCCGAGCTCCCCAGCATCTTTTTGATCCGATCGTCCCAGAATTCAGCACTCGTG
>JBGTHU010000628.1:0-5031 GCA_041745975.1 Mariniblastus sp. | reverse complement strand
AAAATCCCCTTCCGTGATGACTAACTCTTCCTTAGTTGACCAGTCAAGCTGATCGGAAATCACCGGCGTCCAGTCGACAATTGACAATCGCCGTTTCGCGTCTTCAATCTTCCAATCACCATCGAGAGGCATCCCTCCTGCCAGCAGCGAGGATTTCAGAATTAGATTGGTGTCCCGAGAGAATTGGAGGCTATCTAATTCCAAATGTTGCACCTGTTCGACATCGACCAAATCATGACTATTCTGTATCGTGCCCCGATAGTAAGTGAAAGTCTGGCGTAGCGACGGATCGTTTAGCATGTCTCGTTTACTCTCTTGGGTCCAACCGCTATTGGCTTGCTTTGCTGCTTCCAGATCAGAAAATGCTCTGAACATCACCCGCTCACCAATCGGTTGTACTCGGTCGACGAAACCAAATTCTTTGAAGATATCGGTCTGAAGTACGTTAAGAGTGTGTTGATCGACTAGCCAAATTTCTTGTTCCTGTTTTTTATCGGCGACAACTAAGAAACCATCTTGCCAAGGATAAATTGTAATACTGTCAGAACCCGCTGGTTCAGGGATCGCAATCAAGGTTTTATCTTTTTTGGTCAAGTCAAAAAGGATCAAGGTGTAATTTTTCGATCTTGAATCGTGTTTCCTCCTCTGAAGATCCGACTGCCTTGTTTTTTCCGATTGATCCTCTGGTGGCTCTACCAGCGAGGCGGCCAGAAGTAAGAAACGACTATCAATGCTCCAGGCCCAGTCAAAACTATATCGATAGATCTCCAAATCCAAAATAGTCTCTGATGACATTTGGGATACGATCGACAACTGCCTTGTCTCCTGCCGCATACTGCGGTCAATGTCTTCCAAATGAATTCGATATTCCTCACTGGGGCTCGTTAAATTATTAAATGTCAACGAAAAAGAAGAGATACGCCCATACGGTTCGTCTTCACCCAAAAAGCTTAACCAAACAGGATTCCCTTTGATCGAAAGTAATCCGGAAACACGCGTTCGAGCAAATCCTCTTCTGCCATCTCTGCTCTCTTGCATTTGCCGTCGATCCCAACCAACTCTCAAACTTCCGTCAGTAACATTAGACAGCTCACTGATTGCGTAAGGTTCCAAGGGATCCCGATCGTTTTGCGTCAAATTCAATTCATTTGGCGCTGCCTGCCAAACCTCAATTGCACCGGAAACTGGAGACTCCGTTTCTTGCCAGCGAGCGATTTCGTTTTTAGTTACAATCTGCAATCCATGATCTGGATGCCAATCCAAGCGTATCGGTCTATTCGTCGCTAAGGCCCCCAGTGGGGTAGCTCCCCGCAAATTGTTGCTGAGGTCTTGTACGATTAACACGCCGTCGTTGGTCATCCAGGCGATACGTTCAAAATTCGGTTCGATGGCGACTGGCGGAAATACTTGTATCGTCGTTTGGCCGGATGAAGGAGGACGCCCGACACTCAATCTGGGAATTGGAAACTGTTGTTCCATCGCTCGGGATTCGATATCCCAAATCGAAACCTGATAACCCGTGGTTGTTTTTTCGAAAGCCGCAAGTTTTGAGCACTGTTCGTTAAAAACGCCCGTTCCGGAAACCGCAAACTCTAACTCCCCTCGCTGTAGATTCCAAACGGCCGTCTGGACTTCCCCGCCGATTGGATGGGCTGATAACAGATACCGGCCACAACGGGTAACCGACCACTGCGACTTCGGTTGTGGCTTGATAGCCGGAACCGGGAAGGATTCTCCGGTATCAAATCGCAAAAAATGAAGCTGTTGATATTTGAAATAACCCAAGCGATACCCCCGGTCCCAAAACAGCGAATCATCAGAAGCAGTACATTCAAAAATCGGTTCCGCATAATTCTCCTGCAATCGCCAAATCGTGATCCGATACGGGTTTTCAGATTGGGCTTGATCATCCAGCGATGCATCTTCCGGCAATACGCAAACGGCCAGCAAGCCTGGGAAACGTCGATCAAATTGCAACGAACTCAATTTCCCCGTAATGGGAAGAAAGTGTTTTTCCACTCCTGTCGCGTCGTACAAGCGAACAAAAGACTCAGGAAATTGATAGTGGGCAAACAGATTGTGATCTGAATTGATCCAGCGATGATGCAGCTCCATTTCTGCCGGAAAAGCATCCAACAAACTGCTTGGGGACCTAGCTTCAATCGACCACGCAGATAGATCACCCAACCGACCGCCAGTGCCGGTCCGCAATAATCCGTCAACCGATGGCCAACCGCTTCCATCCGCGCCGACAACGTTGATCGCAGGAATTTTTGGTAAAACCTGCTCGAATTTAGCCTGGGCAGTTGGATCACGCGACCGATCGGCCCAGGATGCGTCTCCTGGTACCCTTGTTCCTTTTTCCTCGAGTTTAGCATCCGCCTGGGGCAATTCGCTGACCAATCCCGCCGGCGGTGGCTTCAGTTCGACCGAGACAATCGTTTGCTCTCCCCGACGAATCACAATCGTTTGCGAGGAAAAAACTAAATCCCCAGCCGAATCGGTCGTTTCCAATTGATAAACACCACTGGGCAGCGGCGTCTCGCCAATTCTAATTATGTAGTCACGCTGATTAACCGGATCGTGAACTAAAACGCGTTGATCCGAAATTTTGACTCCGACTTGGGGATCGTGGGTTTCGACCACCAGAATTCCCTTATCGTTGGCGTTCCAGAATGCCAACAGACCCAAACAACTCAAGAACCCAAGCATTCCCGCTGCCAACGCCAACCAGCGACGTTTGCCTTGCTGCTTCTTTGGAAGCGGTAACGTCTGAAAAGCGGTCGATTCAATTTGATCGAGCCGCTGTAACATTTCGGCGGCTGAAGCGATGCGGCGATCAGGTTCTTTGCATAACAGCTTGCTTGCGATTTCGCGAACCGGCAGAGGTATCCGATTTTCGGGATCGATTTGTTGAAAATCGATTTCCTCACCTGCCACAGCCATCAAAGTAGTGAATAGATTCTTTCGCTGAAACGGAGACTTGCCGGTCATCATCTCAACCAATACCACTCCTAATGCAAACAAGTCGCAGCGACCATCCAGCGGTTTACCCGTAATTTGTTCGGGGGCCATGTAGCTGGGAGTTCCGATCACCGTTCCGGCCGTGGTAATCGGGGCTTGAGCGGTATCGATGGAGCGTGCCAAACCAAAGTCGAGTAACTTGATATCGCCGTTATGAGTCACCCAAACGTTGTCTGGTTTGATATCTCGATGCAACAGACCTTGACTGTGTGCGGCAGCCAACCCCTGAGCCATTTGCTTGGCAATGAGAATGGCTTTTTCGGATGAGATTATTTTTTGACGATGGAGCAAATCACGCAATGATTCTCCTTCCAGCAGGGGCATGACCAAATAGGGCAGGTCTCGTAGTTTGCCAAAGTTCAAAACTGGCATCACTCGTTCGCTGGTCAAGCGGGCGACGGCTTGAATCTCCTGTTCGAATCGGATTTTCGCGTCGGGATTTAGAGCGTGCCCCGGATTGAGAACCTTAATGCAAACGGGACGTTGAAGGTGGGAATCGATCGCTTTCAAAACGATCCCCATTCCGCCGCTGGCCATAAATTCAATCACTCGATAATGGTCGATCGATCCCAAATCGTCCGGCTCGATTGGGTCATCCAACAGCGTGACCAGTTGATTCGCCGAGTCAGCTGGTGGGGCAACCAGTTCCGAAATTTTCTTTGACAAAGCAAGAATCGCTTGCGAATCGATATCTGCTGGTGGGCTGGACTGGAGAGCCGCAATCAGCGGGTCTGCGCCGATTTCTTTGTCGATCGTATCTTGATAGTTGCCAACTGTTTCGGATTGACTCAACAACCTTTCGCATTGAAGTTGTTGTCCCGCATCGGCAGTTCCCTGAAGAAAATTCCGTTTTGCTTGCTGGTCGTTCATAGTTTTATTGTAATTAAAAATCTGGTGTCGAGCTTATGGAATATATATGACGAGCGGAACCGGTGAAAACTGTCCTGTGAAAATTATTTTTTTCAAAATTCGTAACACTTCAGCCGATTGGCGAGCGGAAGGTAGGGTCGGACTAGTTCGTGAAAAACAGTGACCATGCTCCTGTTTTTGGCAATTTTCCACCGTTTTTAATAATAATTTCTCATTCATCCGCGAGCGCTGGTTCAGCATGGCCTTCACCTCATAAAAATTTCGTAACCGTTCTCGGTTATTTATCGCCTCACCGAATGGGCGAATTTTGCAGGGAGGTCAAGGCTCCTGCCGAGACATGATTTGATAATTTAGAAACATGGATTGGGAATGTAGGGAGGTTGAGGCTCCCGCCGAGACAAAGGGATTTTAAATGTTTTGGGGGTAGGTTTCGGCAGGAGCCTCAAGTTCCCTTCCTTCTCGTGAACGGTTACAAAATTTCCTCATTCCCACAACCCGTCGAGTTCTTCTCGCAGTCGTTTCAGGACTCGTCCTCGAGCCAAATAAACGGCATTTTCGCTTATTCCTAATTCTTTGGCGACGTTGGCAGCCGGGCGTTTGCAGGCGACATGTTCCCATACCGCTCGCCAAGTCGTTTCGGAAAACCATTCTCGCATCATTTTAAGAGCGGTATGAGTCAAGAAAATTCGGTATTCGGTTTCGGTCAACAATACTTGGGGATCCTGTTGAGCGATTTCCAGATTCTCCAACACTGCGGTCGGAGGCAAGCGATTTTGGGTCCGCAACCAGTCGCGTGTCTTATTCAGGGTTACCGTTCGCAACCAAGCTCGAAATTTTTGAGGGGGATTGTCGGCCAACTGATCGGCCTGTTTCAGCAGGACAATAAACACGTCTTGGACCAAATCCTGAACTTGCTCTCGATCAACACCCAATTGAGAGACCCAGTAATGAATCAGAGGAGTGTAAAGCCGCGCGAATTGACTCCACGCTTGCGAATCATCCGAACTTCGCAAACGAATCAGCAGACTGGATCGAGTGGTCAACATCGGGCTAAACTTAGTTCAGGATTTATCAGCTTGGAATAATCAGCTTGGAATACCGACCGGATTTGTTAGTACAGGCTCGATTATGGTCACG
>JBGTHU010000627.1:0-7135 GCA_041745975.1 Mariniblastus sp. | reverse complement strand
GTGTTTCTTGGTGGAGATCTTTTTGAATGTTTTTCAATCGGGACAGCACATCGATAATATGGATGGGGATACGGATGGTACGAGCCTGGTCGGCGATGGCCCGCGTGATGGCTTGGCGAATCCACCAAGTGGCATAGGTTGAAAACTTGAATCCACGCCGATACTCATATTTATCGACGGCCCGCATCAACCCCGTATTTCCTTCTTGGATCAAGTCCATAAAATTCAGTCCGCGATTTCGATATTTTTTGGCGATCGAGACGACCAAACGCAGGTTGCAACATGAGAGTTCCCGTTTGGCATCTTCGAATTCCTTATGGTACCGTTCGCATTCTTCGATTCGCTTGGCCAAGCCCGAGGGGCTTTCGTGGCATTGCAGCGCCAATCGGCAGAGTTCGCTGCGCAATCGTTGACGCTCTCCTTGAGATAGTTCGATTTCGCCGATACCGGATAGTTGCTGGCGGATCAAGTTCATTCGCTCGCTGATTTTCTTCAGTTGCTTAATCAGCGGACTGACTCGTCGTGATCGCAGACTCAGTTCTTCAATCAAGATTACCATTTTCGAACGCCGTTTGATGAAGCGACTGCGAGCGAGGGCTTTGTCTTCAGAGCTGGCGGATTTGCTAATCAGGGTGCGGAAATCCAACGCGTTAGCACGTTGCAAACCATCTAACGTGCGAAAGTGATTGGGCATTCGCTTTAGAATTTGATCTTTTTGAAGATTCTCAGTCAGCGAGACTTTAACGGTTCGGTCGAAGGGCAATTCACCACGGTAGACACGTTTCAACGTATCCAGAGTGGCGGACATGGCGTAGCTGCTGGCCAAAATCGATTTGCGAAAACGCTTGCGAGCAATTTCGATTTTCTTGGCCAGGGCCACTTCTTCGTCTCGATTCAGCAGCGGTTGGGTCGCCATCTGATTGAGGTACATCCGCAACGGATCGCTGGTCGATTTGACGTGAGCCGACATCAACGACTTATCCAGGTCTCGGCTCCAATCCGCTTCGTCTTCAAACTCCATCAGTTGTTCTGGAGTTGGTTCATCCAGATCGGTTTCAGGTGGTTGATCGTAAAGTTCGATCCCGGCATTTTCCAGTGCGGCGACCAAGTGTTCCAATTTTTCGGAATTATCGGCTTCATCGGGAAGGTATTGTCCGACTTGAGCGTACGTTAAATAGCCTTGTTTTTTTCCCAGCGCCAATAATTCATTGAGACTTAAATCGAGATTCTGCATGGTATTTCCTCCTTAAATTACCATTTCAACAATTGATTGAAGAACGTCTTCAATCTTTCCGGGTCACTCCTGATCTTCCAGGGAGGGTAAAATTCCCTGTTGTTGCTGGGCCTGTTTTAACAATTCCAGCAATGTTTCCGTTTCATCTTCTGCATCCAGTTGTCCGTCTTGCAGCGACGACAAGGCGGACTGGTGCCAAGATTGATGAGCCAGATTGCGAAAGCGAGCGACAACGGATTCAAACAGTTCCATTAGTGGCTGAGCTCCCGCAATGTCCTTGGTCAACGCTTCAATTTTTTCACATGAATCATCATACAGATACCGTACCACCGTCCGGAGTTCGGACGACTCGAGGCGGTTCATCATTGCGTCGAAAGCGACGCTTTCTCCCTCTAAAAACGCTTGTTCCATGATTTCATAAACCGATTTCAATGTGCCATCGGCAAATAGCCCGGGAGGGACTTGTTCCATGGCATCATCGAGTTGTTGGGGTAAGTGCAACAACAACTGAATCAGTTCAGCCTCTTTGCAATCCCAATTGGCCACATCGAGGGTCGGTGTGGCCGGTTTTTTTTGATCGAGGGTTGATGAACCAAACGAGGACCTTTGTTGTTTCCGCAAATGATCCAAGCGGCGTCGAATGTCGTTTCGCTCGATGCGAAACAATCGCTCCAAGCGGGTCAGCATCTGACTCTGTCGCAATTCCAATTGCGGTGAAGCTTGAATTTTGGAGGCGGACACTTGGGCCATGGTGGCTAAGATGTTTTCCAGCGCCCGGTTGGCGGCATGGGTATCATTCAGCAAATCTATTCCGGCGGTTTCGACTTTGATTTTGTGTCCCAGAGCATCCAGCGACAGTTCCAACAGTTGTTGGAATCCTTCGGCACCATGTTGCATACAAAAATCGAAAGGGTCGGTATTTTCCGGTAGCGTTTGAACTCGCAAATCCAGGTCATGGGCGACGAATAAATCGAGCACTTGGTTCGCTCGTTTTTGCCCCGCTTCATCGCCATCAAGCACCATCGTGACTTGGTCAGCGAATCGCTTCAGCAGTTTCAAGTGTTGATCGTTGATCGCCGTACCCAGTACCGCCACCACGTTTCTCAATCCCACCTGATAAGCGGCAATGACATCGGTGTAGCCTTCGACAATCACCAATTTTCGCTGGCGCGCTGCGGCCAGGTCTTTCACGTACAGATTCAACCCATAGAGATTCTGGCTCTTGGAAAACAACCGAGTCTCATTGGAATTGACGTACTTTCCTCGGGGCTCTTCTTGATCGCCGTAAATTCCAGGTACCACTCGACCACCAAAACCGATCGGACGTTGTTGGGTGTCATAGATGGGAAATAGAACTCGGCCCCGGAACGGTTCGTAAAATTTCCCGAAGGAGGATTTCGCCAGCAATCCGCAGGCTTCCAGGACTTCAGGAGAAAACTCGGTGTGACGAGCCCGGTCGGCCAACCAATTGAATTTAAACGGAGCAAATCCCACACCAAATAGCTCGATCATCTCAGCTGAAATTCTTCGACCCTGCAGATACTTTCGTACGGGTTCAGCCTCCTCCGATTCCAGCAAAAATTGATGATAGAGTTGTTCGGCCCAACGAGCGGCTTGGTACAATGTTTGTTTGTCGCTGGCACTTCCTTTGACGATTTTGACTTTTTGCGGCGTGAGCTCGATCCCCGCGTGCTCAGCCAAAATTCTCATCGCCTCCCGAAACTCGACTCCTTCGCGACGCATCACGTAATCAAACGCATCCCCTCGAATATCACAGACACGGCAAATGAAACTCTGCTTGGTGGGGTTCACCTCAAAACTGGGACGATTGTCATCGTGCCATGGACAGAGTCCGTAATACTTGTTGCCCCGACGCCGAAGATCCATCTCGCGACCGATCCATTCGACAATGTCGATCGCTTGCTTGATGCGATCTTTAACATCAAAGGGGAGACTGGATGACATGGGGTTCCAACACTGTGATTGACTATGATGACTTTGGTTGAGTCAGTCCGGGAAGGTGTTGGTAAAACTTAGGCAGTTCGATCAAGGTGATCGGAATCTATACGTTCCCAAGTTGAGGATGTCGCAACGGCTGAAACAATCCATTCTGTTCAGCTTGTTAGTTACGACCCAAAGTACCTTCCATGGCACAGCCCAATAACTTAATTTTTTTGCCTAGTTTTAGTCAACTTCAATCTGGGACTATTTTTGAAATTTTTACAATTTTTTTTGATGACGATGAAGTGCAAATTTCTAGAGGCTATTTGAAAATGGGTCAGCCTCTCCAAAGTTTCTGACCCCTTCAGTAGCCACTAAGTATGAATCGCTCGACCGGAGACGGCTAAAGCGGCTTCTTGCATGATCTCTGACAAGGTCGGATGAGCGTGGCAAGCGCGAGCCAAGTCTTCACTGCTGGCACCGAAGTTAATCGCTATGGCCGCCTCGGAAATTAAATCGCCGGCTCGAGCTCCAATCGCGTGAACGCCCAAAATGCGGTCAGTATTGGCATCGGCCAGGATTTTTATTTTTCCTTCCGCATCACCTAAAGCCCGCGCGCGACCATTGGCACCATAGGGGCAACTTCCCTTCAAGTACTCGATTCCCTGTTCCTTGAGTTGCTCTTCAGTACGACCGACCGAGGCGATCTCAGGATGCGTGTAGACGATTGCGGGGATTGCATCATAGTTCACATGGCCATGGCCGGTAATGATTTTTTCCACGCAAGCCACTCCCTCTTCGGAAGCTTTGTGAGCTAGCATCATGCCCCCGATGCAATCACCAATAGCAAAAACCTGAGGGTTTGAAGTCCTAAAATCCCTATCGACCTCGACGAAACCTCGTTGATCCATGCTCACTCCTGCCGCTTCCAACCCAATTTCGCCCGTCATGGGAACGCGACCGGCAGCTACCAGCACGCGATCCGCCGTCATTACTGGTTGGCCCTTGCATTGAACTTGGCAGACTCCATCGACCACTTTGACACTTTCAACCCACATCGAAGTCTTAAATTTCAGTCCTTGTTTTTCGAAAGTGCGGTGAGCCAGTCGAGCGATTTCGTTATCCATGCCGGGCAGAATGCGATCGGAACCCTCCAGCACCGTCACCGAGGCTCCCAATCGACTCCAAACGGATCCCAATTCCAGCCCAATATATCCCCCGCCAATCACAATCAAACGTTGCGGAACTTTGGTATATCCAAGTGCCGTGGTACTATCGCCAATCAAGTTGCCATCGAATTCAATGCTGGGCAGGCGAGCCGGTTGGCTGCCGGTGGCCAACAAAATATGTTTGGCGGTCAACGTGTCTCCAGTAGAAACTTGGATTTGGTTGGCACCAACCAGTTTGCCACGACCGACAAAACTGTCCACTTTGTTCCGCTTGAGTAGCATATTGATGCCACCGGTCAACGTGTCGACGATTTTGTCTTTTCGCTTCATCATGGCAGCCAGGTCGACCGTCAGCTTGGTTGCTTGGATCCCATGCTCTTTCATATTGTCGCGAGCTTCCACCAATAGGTGACTCGATTCCAGCAAGGCTTTACTGGGAATGCATCCGACTCGCAGGCAAGTTCCGCCGAATTGAGGGTTCTCATCGATAACAGCGACCGACAAACCCAGCTGGGCGGCTCGAATCGCGGCGACATAACCCCCCGGCCCACCTCCCAAAACCACGAGATCAAACGATTGTTCAGACATTTATTTTCAGCGATCTAAAGAAAGTATTGTTTGTAAAATTTTAGTGATATGACGTAGCGATATGACGCAGCGGTAGGGCTTGAGGAGGCGATATGGCGTGGGACGTGTGAAGTTGACCATTAAAGTAAGTTTCGCAAGTCCAGCAAACTTCAATTCGTCAGCGTCTGCTACGCTTGAGCGACTATTGTAACGATTTTGCCCGAATCTTCAATTATGGAGTATTTTTCTTGGCTCGCTGTAGCAACCAGAGCCGGTCGACCGGTTTCGGCCGACAGAGTGAAGAAACGCTAGCAGGTAATGCCAAAGCTTGGCTTTGACGTGAAACCGACAATTGGCTAGAACAACCATTGCAACAATGACTGTGATTTACTTGGCCGTTTTGTTTCATTGTTTTGTTTCATACGCTTGGCCGTTTTAAGAATTTGGCTTTTACACCCGCTAAAGCGGTTGAACCCATGTCGTCCAAACCACTCTATACGATCATTATCCCCTATTTTTGCCAGGAAGAGGTAGCTCGTTACTTGAAGATCGCTGCCAGTATCAGCGAGTTCCCCGAGCCGAATGGAGATGTGGTATTTTTACTGGCTTCCAGCCCAAGGACGACTCCCAGTCCCGATTTGCAAGACGCGTTTTCACAAATCGGCAAAACCTTGACGTTTGCCTGTCCAACTCAGATATTTGGGTACCCCGAAGGGCCGACTGCGATGTTTTGGGATTGCATGGGTTTTATTGCGGAAAATTTTGGCGATCGACCTGGATTTTCTCTCTGGCTTGAATCAGATATGGCACCGACTCAACCCAATTGGGTCGATCGACTCTCGCAGGAATGGTTTGCTCAATCCGAAGCACCATTATTGATGGGTTGTTTTGTCCCAGAGATCTACAAGCGGCGCATCTTTAAGCCAAAAAAACTGATGTTAAACTCCCACATCAACGGCGGGGCGTGTTACAGTTTGGATTTCGCTGGGCGGATGCCCCAGGAGGCTCGCGATGGGGTATTTGACATGGCCGTCTATCCGCATGCGCTCAAGGCGGGCTTGGTTAAATCAACGGGCTTGATTGCTTTCTCCACGACCCGACGCGTTCGTCGCGACTTGTTGGACAGAAACAAAGTTCTGCTGCATGGATTTATGCAAGAGAAAGATCTATTTATCGAACGTTGCCTGGCTCCATTAACCGTTTGCGAGCAACGTGCCAGTTTCTTTAACCCCGTCATCGACAAACTGGAAAAAATTTCTCGCCGGTTGAAGGTGCATGTCGTCCGCCATGGCAAACAAGCCATGTTCGAAAACATGTTACTGACCAAGCACGAGTTCGAAACGAGTCAGCAACATCAGGCTCGTCACGCCCGACACAGAGCGGCCTAAACGCTACCTGAAAAAGGAGTCTACCCCGCTCCTGCGAGATCAAACACCTCGATAAATCTTACGCCTCCAAAGGGTCAGCCCCCTTTTTCAGTCCGCCTTCAAGCGTCGGATTGGCGACACTGAAACAATGTCTAACCAAGCCGATCCTGTAAATCAGGAAATCGGCGTAAAAATGCTACGAAGGATAGCGTTGCCTATCGGTTGTAACCTGCAGTTAAGGTAAATCCTCGCAAGCCAAAATTGTCTCCCGTCGATACGGCGGAACCACCATCGATCCAGATTTGGTAGTTGAATCCAAACCGCAAAAACCAATATCGATTTTCAGCGACCAAGCGACGATACTGCCCGCCGGTAAAAAAATCGGTCGTGGCGATAAACTCGCGAGCATTAAAGCGAGCAAAGCTATCCCCTGCAGTGTTGGTGGCAAAGTTTGTGCGTTTGCCAAACATTAATGAACCACCGACACTGGTCAAAAACTCTATCGGAGTATGCCCAACCGGACGAAAGTACTCCAAATTGAATTGTGGCCCAAAAGCTCGCAGGTCGGATCGAGCAAACAGGCTTTCAATCTGCAGGCCAGCATTATTAAATAGGTCGCCCCGAGTTTCCTGAGTCAGTCGAATCGCATGCACGCCAAATTTTCCGTTGATGCGGGATCGCTTGAGTGGAACTTCCTTAAAAAAACTCGCGCCCATTGAATCAATCCGCAAGCTGTGCCGCGCATTGAGTCGCTCACCGGGATTGCCCGCCGTAAGTCGACTGACCCGGTCGGATCCAGTTAGAAAAACCGACAGTGTTCCGGTTTCCACGCCATCGCTCAAAAATGTAGATTTTTA
>JBGTHU010000626.1:0-10031 GCA_041745975.1 Mariniblastus sp. | reverse complement strand
GGCATCCCCATTGAGATCGGATAACTTTTGAGCCCATGTCTTGATAACTTCATTGCGGGGATCCGCTTCACGATAGACGCGGTGCCCAAATCCCATAATCAAGGACTTGTCGGCCAGCATCTGCATGATACCCGCTTCGGCTTCTTCGGGAGTCTGAAATTTCTCGATCAATTCCATTGCTGCTTCGTTGGCTCCCCCATGCAATGGCCCTCGCAAGGTACCGATCGCACCTGTGATCGCCGAATGGATATCGGACAACGTCGCGGTACAAACCCGAGCGGTAAAGGTGGAGGCATTGAATTCATGTTCCGCGTATAAAATCAAGGACACATCCATCGCTCGGCGGTGAATGTCTGACGGGGGTTCGTCATGCAATTGATCCAGGAAATAACCGGCAATCGATCGTTCTTCCGATAGGAAATCGATTTCCACACCATGATGGGAATAGCGATACCAGTAAACCAAAATGGATGGCAGGCAAGCCAACATCCGCTCCGTCGCAGACACTTGATCGGCAAACGATTTTTCTGGTTCCAAAACACCCAACATCGAACATCCGGTGCGCAACACGTCCATCGGATGAGCCGTCTGAGGGATCGCTCTTAACGTTTGCATTAAAGCGTCAGGAAGTTGACGCTGACTGCACAAACGAGCGACTAAGCTATCCAGTTCCTTCATATTGGGAAGTTGGCCATACAGTAGCAAGTGGGCGACCTCCTCGAAGGTAGCATGTTCAGCCAAATCGTAAATTGAGTAGCCTCGGTAGGTCAGTCCTTTGCCTTCTTTGCCAACGGTACAAATGGCGGTTTCACCGGCAACAACACCGGCCAATCCGCCGGTTTTTTTAGTAGTGGTCATGATTTTCCTTATTTGAAATTTGATCAATCTGATTTTCGAATTGGTGATAGTTCAAAAACTGATACAGTTCATCTCGTGTTTGCATCTGGTTCAGTGAAGGTTGCTGGGTTCCTTGCAGGCGAATGGTTTGCAAAACGGAAAAAGCAGCCGCATTCATCGCTCGGAAGGCCGACAAAGGATACAATACCAAACTAACCCCGACCTGTCGAAGTTGTTCGACCGTCAGCAACGGAGTCTGTCCGAACTCAGTCATGTTGGCCAGTACTGGAACAGTGACCGCTTGTGTAAATTGGCGGTACTGATCGGGATCGGTGATCGCTTCGGCAAAAATCATATCGGCTCCCGCTTCGACATAACGTTGGCAACGTTCGATCGCTGCCGTCAGTCCTTCATTGGCCAAAGCATCAGTACGGGCCATAATGACGAATCCGGGATCCGTACGGGCATCGATGCAGGCTCGGATACGATCGACCATTTCTGCGGGGCTGACCAACTGCTTGTTCGGGCGATGGCCACAGCGTTTGGCCGACTCTTGATCTTCGATATGCAATGCCGCCGCACCACTACGAATCATCGACTTGACGGTGCGATATATAGTTAAGGCGTTTCCCCAACCGGTGTCCGCATCGACCAATAGCGGTAGATCGGTGATACTGGTGATCCGCCGGATCTGTTCGCAGACATCCGACACATTGGTCATCCCCAGATCGGGCAGACCAAAATCCGCGTTGGCCACTCCGGCTCCCGATAGGTAGATCGCTCGAAACCCTGCTTGATGGGCCATCAGGGCATTGTAAGCGTTGATCACGCCGGGGATCTGCAGCGGCAGTTCTGCTTGCAAAGCATTCCTGAAACGGTCACCGGGTGTCACTGGCAAGGGACTGGCATGGGAATGGGGCATCGACTTGGGTTGAAGATTGAAAGGATGTGAACGGGCCGGAAGATTGATCGACTAATTTTCATCAGGTTCTAAGTTAACCTGAATAGGGGCTTTCGACCAGTACAGGGCCTTTTTGAGAACTAAGTTTTTTGCCCCCCTTTATTGCAATTTTCTGTCGTTTTGAGATAACATTGAGATTATCCAACAAAATCAGGGTAACATTTCAGCGAAAGGAAATCGGCTGATAAGTTACAAAAAAACTTGGGACAGTAAATGCAATGACAATTGAATCTCCGTTTACCCGAATCGCTTCATTAGAGAAGGGAGTATTTCCGTCCGACATGTTGCGAAACCCTGCTGCCGCACTGTTGTATGAAGACGCAATTCGTTTTGATGGTGGCTCGATCACCAGTACTGGGGGATTGGCGTCCCTGTCAGGCGTCAAGACCGGTCGCTCCCCGGGAGACAAGCGAGTGGTGAAGCAGGCCAGTGTCGAAGATGATGTTTGGTGGGGAGAAGTCAATCGGCCTTTCTCCGAGGAATCGTACGACCGAGTCCGCAAGATTGCCGTTGATTTTCTGAATGAAAGTGAACATTTTTACGTGATCGATGCCTTTGCCGGCTGGGCCCCCGAGTGTCGGTTGAAGGTTCGCGTGATCTGTTCCCGAGCGTATCATGCCTTGTTCATGCATAACATGTTGATCCGTGCCAAGAAGGAAGAGCTGGCTGATTTTGGCACGCCCGACTTTGTGATCTTCAACGCCGGAGCGGCCAAGGCTGACACGCAGATCGAAGGGGTAGGTTCCGAGACCAGTGTTTCGATTAATTTTGATCGAGGCGAAATGGTAATTCTGGGAACCGAATACGCCGGTGAAATGAAGAAGGGAATTTTCACTGTGATGAATTATTTGATGCCCAAACAGGGTGTGTTGTCGATGCATTGCTCCTGCAATGTGGGCTCTCAAACGGATACGACCCTGTTTTTTGGACTCTCAGGAACCGGCAAAACAACGCTTTCGGCCGATCCCAAACGGGCCTTGGTTGGTGACGATGAGCATTGCTGGAATGAGCATGGAATATTTAACATCGAAGGTGGATGTTACGCCAAGTGCATCAATTTATCGGCTGAGAAGGAGCCTCAAATTTACAATGCGATTCGTTTTGGGGCCGTACTGGAAAACACCGTCCAAGACCCTTATTCTCGCTTGATTGATTTTGATAACGTTTCGATCACTCAAAATACTCGATGCTCCTACCCAATCGAGTTCATCGATAACGCCAAAATTCCTTGCATCGCTGATCCCCCTCGCAATATCATCTTTTTGACTTGCGATGCCTTTGGTGTATTGCCACCCGTCAGTAAGTTGACGCCTGGACAAGCGATGTACCACTTCATCAGCGGCTACACTGCTAAAGTAGCCGGTACTGAGGTCGGTGTCTCAGACCCCGAGGTGACTTTTTCCGCTTGCTTTGGGGCTGCTTTTTTAGTGATGCACCCGACTCGATACGCCGAAATGTTGGCTGCCTTAATTCAAAAATTTGGTTCGAGCGTGTGGCTGGTAAATACCGGATGGACAGGTGGCGGTTTCGGTGTCGGCAAACGAATTAGTCTGGCCCACACCCGAGCCATCATTGACGCCATTCATGATGGCTCGCTTCTGACTGCCGAATATGAAGTCGATCCCACGTTTGGCTTAGATGTTCCCAAATGGTGTCAGGGTGTCCCCAGTAAATCGTTGCGCCCGAAAGAGTGTTGGGATGATCCCGATCAGTACCTGGTCACCGCCAAAAAATTGGCCCAACGTTTTAACGATAATTTCCAGCAATTTGCCGACCAAGCTTCCGATGAGATTTTAGCCGCCGCACCGGTGGTCAATTAAGATTATTGGTTAGGCTAAACGCTCAAGGATTGATCATGACGGAAGCAACGGAGCAACAGTGGACTATCAAGCGGTTGCTGGAATGGACGACTGACTATTTCAAAGCGGCTAACCCCGATTCGCCAAGACTGGACGCCGAAGTCTTACTCAGCGCGGTGTTAGGGTGCCAACGAGTGATGTTGTACACGCAATTTGATCGCGTTCTCGAACTCGACCTGTTGGCCCGCTTTCGAGAGGCCGTCAAACGACGCGGTGCTGGCGAGCCAGTCGCATATATTGTTGGTCACTGGGAATTCTATTCGCTGGACTTTGAAGTCAATGCTAACGTTTTGATCCCCCGACCGGAAACCGAACACGTGGTCGTGGCTACGCTTGATGCGGCCAAACAGATTACAGATCGCCCGCTGAGAGTACTCGATATCGGTACCGGCAGCGGTTGCATTGCTATTGCCTTGGCAAAACATTTGGATAATTGTCGGATCGGTGCGATCGATCTCTCCGCCGCCGCACTGGAAGTCGCAACGCGAAACGTAACCAAACATCAACTCGACGATCGAATCCGTTTGATGCAAGGAGATTTATTTGCGGCACTTCCCGCAGGGAGCGCCAAAGTCGATTTGATCGTCAGCAATCCGCCTTACATCGGAACCGCTGAGCAAGGGACTGTCGATCCTGGGGTGCGGAAATACGAGCCCCAGCAAGCCCTGTTTGCCGGGCCCAACGGAATGCAAGTCATCGATCGATTGGTTCGGCAGGCACCCGATTGGTTGAAATCCGGAGGTTTTTTAATTTTTGAAATCAGCCCCTTCATCGCCGATCTGTGTCTGGCTCAATTGAATGCGGTCGATTCTACGGGACAGAATCCGTGGACTCAAATCAATCTGATCAAAGATTTATCCGGCAAACAACGTGTCATCGTCGCTCGACGAAAGTAAATCACCGATGGGTACAATGCGCGTTCTGGAGTTCATCCCCGGTTTCTACTGGCACGGAATCACGGAACGGGTGCTGGCTTGCTCGCAAAATTTATTGGATGGGGCAGGGGAGGCACATTGGATTTCACTTGAGCCAGGTCGGCCAAATTGGTTGGGCGAGGATCGCATTCAACTCCATCATGTCATTGGAAACCCGCATACCGAACCAACTGAGCCCTTCGCTGGATTGGGCACATGGGATACTTGGCCAACGTATCAAGCCGCTCGGGAACTGGCACGGTTGATCCATCAGCTGAATCCCGATCAGTTAAATTGCTGGTCAGCCCAAACGGCCTGGATTGCAACGCTGGCCCGACATTGGTTTAGCAACCCCGAAATAAAACGCACCCAACTAATTTACCACGAATCCTATTTAAGCCCACTGCGAAAATCGATACCCGTGTGGCAACGTCGATTGATGGATCGGCATTTGGAAGCGATCGAGGTGTCACACCCCAGCATATGTGAGGAACTACGCGCTGAGGGATTTCGCCAGCCGATTACGTTGGCACCGGCACCGATTGTCGTGAATGAATTTCCGATCCAGCATGGGGACGGTGAACGCACCGCGATACTACCGTCACGACAACAATGTCGCCGCCGACTGAGATCACAACTTGACTTGGGTGAGAATACCTTTGTGGCTGGTGCGGTCGCGCCGCTGGTTCCCAGAACACGTCTGAAAGATCTGATTTGGGCGACCGATCTATTGAACGTATTTCTTGACAACTTCCATTTGGTGATCTGGGGAACGGGTACGCAATATCGTGATTTAAAGCGATTCGCCGCTCAAACAGCAGCCGCGGATCAGATCCATTTTCTGCAACAGGGCAGGGCAGGGGAGCAGGAATTGGCCGGATTGGATTGTTTCTGGCAGGCTCATTTGTTAGAACCAGGATCTTCCACAATGCTGAAAGCTATGGCGATCGGTGTCCCCATCATTGCGGTGGCAGGGCAGGGGACTGACGAATGGATTCGACATCAACAAACCGGTTTTTCTGTCAATTTTGGCGCGCGAGATGAGTTCGCACGCTGGACAACTTTTATCATGGAACAGGTCGCTGCAGCAGACCAAATGACAAGACAAGCCAAACGATGGCTCGGGTTAAACGCCAACACGAGGCTCGGCCGTATAAAAAGAATGGCAGAGCCTTGAGTGGCGCGATTGGGTTGCCCCGACTCGGTGAGTCGGGCAACGATAAACTGGCATCCTTTCCTTGCAGGTCGACAGGATTTAATCGAACGGTGTTAGTCCGCTTCGAAGGAATGAGGATCCGAATTGCGTTCCCAAAAAATGCCGCCGGCATAGCCTTGAATTGTTGGATGGGTTTCGGCAGTCTTCAGACGTTTTGCGGCCCAGCAACAATATTCAGTGTCTTGCTCCACTCCTAAGAATCTACGCCCCAGTTTTTGGCTGACCACGGCCGTCGTGCCACTTCCTAAAAACGGATCAAAGACCATGTTGTTCGGGTAGGAGCTGGCGAGAATTAACTTGGCCAGGAGTTTCTCTGGCTTTTGGGCCGGATGATCCGTGTTTTCCGGCATTGACCAAAACGGAACCGTAATATCACTCCAAACATTGGAAGGGTGGGTCATGCGATACTTACCAGCTTGTTCTTGCCCCCAGTCTTTTGGATTACCTTTGGAATCGCGATAGGGAGCAATCACTTTTCGCTTCATCCGTACCGCTTCGGCATTAAAAACGTATTCGTCTCCACACGTGCAAAACCAAATATCTTCCGTATTGTTTTTCCAATTCGATTGCGAGCCTCGACCTTTCTCGCGCTCCCATGTGATTCGGTTTCGGATCTGGAAAAACTCTTCTAAGATCGGCGCGATCAAAATCGAGGTTTTCCAGTCAGCACAGGCATAGAGAGTTGCTGTGGATTTTAAGGTTGGCAGCAACGCTTGGACTAAGTTGCGAAACCACGATTGATAATCGACTGTCTGCTTTTTTGAAAAAAGAAACCCGTTATAGTTTTTGGTCAGGTTGTAAGGAGGATCCAAAATCAACAAATCGACAAAATTGCAGGGCAAATAGGACAGTACTTGGAACAAGTCCTGATTAATGATGCGATTTTCTAGATCGATCAAATCGGTTTTCGACTGCAGTCGAATCAGTTCCGACTGCAGCTTCAACCGTTCATCCGCATCACAACGAATGGTTCGATTCCGGGGGGCTCGTTGCTTCAAACGAATTCCCGATTGCGATTGAACATGTTTTTGTAAGCGGGCTGAGAAAGCAAAATGATCCCCCAGATCCCGATGCCCAAATCAAACAGACAACAACATGTCCACAACGGTACCAACGATACGATACATCCCGTCAGTCCCCAACCGTAGGACGATCGATTGAGAATACTGACCGCACCAATTAATTGCACCAACCCGAGGATGCTACCTAAGATCATTCCCCCCCATGTAAGTATCGGTTCTAAATTCCCCAGAGGATTTTGTTGCCCCTGTTCAAATTCCTCTAAAAAATCCTGCCGATCCTCTTCGGGGATCATTTGTGTAAAAAATTCCATCATCTGTTCCTCCATCAATGGCCCAACGAAGGGGGTCGACACCGTGACCATCAAGTTAATCACGGCGAATACAATTAAGCAGATAGCCAGTGCCGTTAATTGGGAAGGATTTCCCTGCGGTTGCTGTCCCGACGGAAAACTCTGATTAGATCGGTAAGGATTGAGTGCGTCATCGGGGGTATGGTTAAATTCGCTCATAAGAATTCAGGCCGCGTTTGGCGATTGCAAAGGGTCAACGAAAACAAAAATCAAGGTAGCATTATGAGAAATTGGTATACAAGATTCAACTACCCCGTTTCTATTTTCTTTGCGATCGATTCTCAGGAATCTAATACTCTGACAATCTCAACCTCATCTAGGCTGGAACTTGTCGCAGGTGCAGGAATTCGTCCGCTTAGCCCAACCAAACTCAACCCGGTTTTCAAAAAAAGATGTCGGATGGCAGTTACAACAAAAACGATTGCAATAGTCGAGACTAAATCAACAAAAGTCAATTCCATTATCTGTATCCAGGCCACCTCAGCAAAATATCTTTCTGGAATGAATTGAACTCCATAAAATACTGAAACAAAGAGTTTTGCAAAGACACCCGAACCAAGCCATGCTTTCCTACCTTTGAGCTGCGGACATAAAATAATAGAAACGATGGAGGCCTTGCAAAATAAAAATGCCAAGGTCGCGGCGACAATAGTGAACCGCTGACTAAAGTAATCCTGGGGCTCCCCCATTAGTAATTGACCCTCATCAAAATTGAAGGTTGAAAAAACGACCAACAAAAACGGGAACAAGCAGCTTGCCATGACAAGTAGAAAAAACGTCGTCAATTTTGGCGGTCGTGAATCAATCTCATTCCGCACCAAATGAAAACGGAAAAATTTAACAAAAAACAAAATCCCCGCCCCCAAAACAATCTGCCAGATAATTCCGCTCAAAGACCAATGGTATAGCAGAAGAGGATCTGACCAGTAAACGAAAATCATACGCCAACCAAAGATGTAATCGGCAATCATCGCCAAAAAATTCCCAACGATAATCAAGACCACTCCCCAGCCTACATTGACCCATTTGCCAAGAAACTCCTTGCGCAGCACTGCATAAATTACCAAACTTAACAACGGAGCGAATTGAATTTCACGTTGAAAAATCGACCAATAAGTTACAATCCAAGGTAAAAGATAATTGATCGCCATATCGATCAACCAAATCAAACTGGGGAAGCAGAGCAGGGCAGGGGGGGCAATTTTCCGGTACCAGTCCGCTTGGGCCGGATCGATTTTGATGAATTCTGACCAGGCCCACCGCAATTGACGCTGCAACAGCCAGATCGCGATTCCGCTTGAAATCGCGATTACCATTAAGTCTCTGGTATACATCGGCCAGCGTGCCTCTGTGAAAATAGGATGCAGTCGTCTTCTAAAGGGGCATCCCATTGGGTGATCAAATGCGTGCCGTTCTGTTAATCGGCTTGGAAATCCAATCGATTCAGATGTTGATCGGCGGATCTTGATCAGGGGAAACCGCTTGCTGGGCCACTCCATCGGAATGGCCCTGGCAAACAATATAACAAACTGTCACTCAAAACAGGCGGCATAAAATTAGCCGCCCAGGTCGCGGTAGATATAAAAGAGTCACCAAACCAAGGGGGATTTTTTGAAACAAATCTGCAACACCGTTTTGAAAAAAATCGACGATCTTTCATTTGACACGGCGGCTGATACAGTTGCCTTCCGACGGCATTACTTGGCAGCGGTATATCTGGCGGCAACGGCGTCCCAATCAATGACATTAAAAAATGCATTGACATAATCGGGACGACGATTTTGGTAGTTCAGATAGTAAGCGTGCTCCCATACATCCAATCCCAAGATCGGGGTGCGGCCTTCCATTAACGGACTGTCTTGATTGGCAGTGCTTTCTACAATCAGGTTGCCGTTGTCGACCGAAAGCCAGGCCCATCCGCTACCAAAACGAGTAGCAGCCGCACTGGCAAATTGGGTTTTGAATTCGTCAAAACTGCCAAACGTGCTGTCAATCGCCGCCGCCAAATCACCGCTGGGATTGCCTCCTCCACCTGGTTTCATTATCGTCCAAAACAAGGAATGGTTCGCATGTCCGCCACCATTATTCCTCACGGCGGATTTTTTATCGTCGGGAACTACATTCATATCCGAAACCAATTCTTCGATTGACTTGGATTCTAGCTCCGTTCCGGCAATCGCCTCGTTGACTTTGGCAATGTACGCCGCATGGTGCTTTCCATGATGGATTTCCATCGTGCGAGCGTCAATGTGGGGCTCTAAAGCATCCACCGCATAGGGTAGATCGGGAAGTTTATAGGGCATTTTGTTATCCTTGTCGTTAAGAAGTTTCAGTTTGAATTAGCACCCCGGTGGCAGCACTGGATCACTCCCCAACACCACGCCAAATAAGCTTGGCGGATACTGAATGAGTGATCGATATAGAAGACTGACCGAGTGCCTTGGTCAAAACGGTAATTACATAATCCGCTTACTTGACAACCTTTAACTTACCGAAAGAAAGGCAATTCGACAACCGGGCAGATCGCCGTCCGCGCACCCGTTGACTTCGCAGCATTGAGTGCAATGAAAGTGGTAGATATGAATTTATCGCCGCACAATTAGACGTGTATTCCCGGGGATCGGCCTTTAAAGGATAATTTTCATCTGCCGTGGGCCTAAAAGGTGAGATGCGGGGCAGGGCAGGGGGGCGATAACGTAACCTGGATTTTTTCGGCAGAAGACCGACGGATTTCTGTCATTTGGGCCGACTACTCACGCTCCACGTCCACGTACCGTTGCAACGTTGTGATTTTTATTCCACTCGCGTTGATTTGGTGACAGCTCGATCGATCGTTAAACGTGATTGCTCGTCATTAATCATAAAGAAACGA